>NZ_JAVGCZ010000030.1:0-35061 GCF_052928425.1 Glutamicibacter sp. BSL13 | reverse complement strand
GGCGCTCATGCCGGCGGTCATCCGCGGCTTGGGCGCCACCGGTGGCCCGTCAAAGGTACGCGGGGCCCCGGGGGCCGACGGCGCGTTGGTCGTGGCGGGTGCGGGGGCAGCCGTCTGCCCGGAGGGGGCCACGGGACCGGACGGGTCCTGCCGGTCAGGCGTAGCTGGTACGCCGGCAGCGGCCGGGCGCGCGGCTGGCTGGGGGCGCGACGGCTCGGGGGAGTAGTAGCTGTCCTCTGGAGGGTAGGAGTCCTCGTACGGATCGTACGGCGGTTCCTCATCGTAGGGCGGGGCGGAGATCCCCGCCGGTGCGGAGCCCGCACCGGCGCGCTGCCCGGCAGGTTCCTGCCGGGAGGGCTGGGCGACCGAGGCTGCCTGCGGTGAGTGGGGGGTGGGCGCCGGGGCGTCCGCCGCTGCGTTCGACTGACGTTCAGCTACTGGTGCGGACGCCGGCTGGGGCCGGCGGTCACCTTTTGGGGAACCACCACCGGTGGGACCCGAGCCTCCCTCGGTGAGGACCACCTCGACCTGTTGCCGCATGACCTGGCTGACCGTATTGGTCAGCAGCCCCATCATGTCCGGCCGGTTGCGCAAGTTCACCAGCGGCCCGGAGTTTGAGAAGGCCAGCGTCAGGGTGCGACCGTCGAAACCTCCGATGTTCGCATAGTTCGCAACCATCGAGTGCAGAACCCGCGAGTGGGATTGCAGCTGCTCCAGGATCGTGGGCCAGGCATGCTGGAACGCCTGGACTGCACCGCCGGACCCGCCTGAGGCGGCAGCCGCTTGAGACTGCTGCTGTGGCTGTTGGCGCTGCGGGGAAGGCTGACCATGTGGTGCCTGCTGCTGCGGCCGCTGCTGCTCCTGCTGCATCTGGCGCTGCTGTTCGGCGCGCTGTGTCTGCTCTCGCTGGGCTTGTTCGCGTTGGGCCTGTTCTCGGCGTGCGTTTTCTTCGGCTTGACGCTGCGCTTCGGCGCGTTGGGCTTGTTCGCGTTCGGCCTGCTCGCGCTGGGCTTGTTCGCGTTCGGCCTGCTCGCGCTGAGCTTGTTCGCGGCGCGCGTTTTCCTCAGCCTGGCGCTGCACTTCGGCGCGCTGCTGTTCCGCGTGCTGATCCTGCTCGTCGGCCCCTCGGTGCTGTTCGAACTGGGCTGGATGGGCAGGGGAATCCTGTGCGGGTTGTGGCGAGGCGGGCTGCTGCTGAGCGGTTTGCTGTGGTGCGGCTGGTCCCTGCGGCTGGGACTGTTCGCGCTGCGCCGCCGCGCGCTTGGCGAATTCGGCCATGGCCGCGTTCTGCTTCACGTCGTCGATAGGCACGCCGGTGCCAAAGGAGAGGTCCTCGCCGCTGGCCGGATCCGGAACCAGGCTGAACGGGGAGACGCCTTCCGGACGCTGGGCCGGGACACTCGGGGAAGGATCCACCGGGGTGGTTACCGGGTTGCTCGGCGCATCACTGATCGGACCCCAGGTGCCGCCCCAGTCGGCGTCGGCCCCGGTGTTGAGTGAGCCGCCCGGATCCAAGGGTCCGTCTTCGGCATCCGGGATCTGCTGCGCGCTCGGCTCCTGCGGCTGCGGGTGATCGGAAGCCGGAATCTGTGAGTGAGCGGTCTGAGCGTCGGCTGGAACCTGTTCGGGCTGCTGAGCGGCGGGGGTTCCAGGCTCCTGGGATTGCGGGGAGGCAGTCTCGGCGGGGGCTGTTCCCTGCTTGCGGGCGCGGGCAGCCGCCAGTGCCTCACGTACTGCGGCGGCGCCCTGGCGGGTGCTTTCCGGAGATGCCATGGGAGCGCTGGACATCGGTGCATCGCTGTAGCCATCCTGTGCCAGCTCGGGCAGCGCGCCGCCGGTCATGGCATGGCGTTCGAGCCGATCCAGGCGGGCGGCAACGGCGCTGGCCCCGGCATCGGCCGAAGGCAGCAGCAAGCGCGCGGCCAGCAGCTCCAGGTGCAGGCGCGGTGAGGTGGCCCCGGTCATGTCGGTCAGGGCCTGGTTGGTTACATCGGCCCAACGGCTCAGCTCGGCCTGTCCGAACAGGGTGGATTGATCGGCCAGGCTCTGCAACTGGTCGCCGGGCATGCCGCGCAGGATCTTTTCCAGCCCCTCAGGCACCGCCTTGGCGATGATCAGGTCACGGAAACGCTCCAACAGGTCCTCGACGAAGCGGCGCGGATCCTGGCCGGTCTGCACGATCCGGTCGATCGCGTCGAACAGGCTGGCCCCGTCGGCCTCATGCAGCGCCAGGGACACCTCATCCAGCAACGTGGCGTGCGTGTAGCCCAGCAGGGCGACCGCGGTTTCGTAGTCGACCCCGGCCTCCGAGGCCCCGGCCATCAGCTGGTCCAGTACGGAGAGGGTGTCACGCACCGATCCTCCGCCGGCGCGGATCACCAGCGGCAGCACGCCCTCGGCCACCTGGACGTTCTCACGTTCGCAGAGGGTCTGCAGGTACTGCAGCAGGGCCTCGGGAGGAACCAGGCGGAACGGGTAGTGGTGGGTACGCGAGCGGATCGTGCCGATGACCTTGTCCGGTTCGGTGGTCGCGAAGATGAACTTGATGTGGGCCGGCGGCTCTTCAACGATTTTCAGCAGGGCGTTGAATCCTGCCGGGGTAACCATGTGGGCCTCATCGATGATGAAGACCTTGTACCGGTCGCGGGTCGGGGCAAAAGTTGCACGTTCGCGAAGGTCGCGGGCGTCTTCGACGCCGCCGTGGCTGGCCGCGTCGATCTCGATGACGTCAAGGGAGCCCGGGCCGCCGCTGGCCAGTTCAATGCAGCTGTCGCATTTGCCGCACGGGGTCGGCGTCGGGCCTTCGGCACAGTTCAGGCAGCGTGCCAGGATGCGGGCGCTGGTGGTTTTGCCGCAGCCGCGGGGCCCGGAAAAGAGGTAGGCGTGATTGACCCGGTTCTTCGACAGGGCAGTCATCAGGGGGGTGGTCACGTGCTCTTGCCCGATAACGTCGGCGAAGGTGTCGGGACGATATCTACGGTAAAGCGCTGTACTCACACCGATACCCTATCTGTTCTTCGATGCATCAGGCATCAGCTGGTGAACAATTTCATCTGGCCGTACCACCCAAGGCTCCCGGGGCAGCCGGGCCGGGTCAAAGGCCCGCAACGCGGCGTCGAGCGAGCTGGTAGGCAGGCCCAATGACTCTAGCAAGATCCCGCGCACTTGGTCGGCATCAATGCCTTTCTCGAAAAGGTCTTCGAGGGTCACTGACCCGTCGCGTTTGGCCAGCCGTTGCCCCTTGTCGTTGACCGCCAACGGCACATGGGCATATTCGGGGACGGGCAGTGACAGCAGCGACGCCAAATAGGCCTGCCGGGGCGCCGAAGAGAGCAGGTCGTCCCCGCGCACGACCTGGTCGATGCCGAAGTGCCCGTCATCAACCACCACGGCGAGGTTGTACGATGGTGCGCCGTCGTTGCGTAACAGCACAAAGTCGTCGACCAGTCCGCGGTATTCGCCAGCCAATTCGTCATGGACGGTGAAGGAGGCGGTTTCGGCGCGGAGCCGCAAAGCGGCAGGCCGAACCTTGGCTCGCTCGGCCCGCTGCACGTCCGTCAGGTTTCGACAGGTGCCCGGGTAGGCGCCGGGTGCGGCGTGCGGCGCGGACGTAGCTTCGGCGATGTCCTTGCGTGAGCAGAAGCATTCGTAAACCATTCCGCGTTCAGCCAGAGACGCGATGATCTGCTGATAAGTGTCCAGCCGCTCGTGCTGGCGGACCAGGGGGCCATCAAATTCCAAGCCCAGCGCCGCCAATTCCTTGAGTTGCATTTCTTCGGCGCCGGAACGCACACGGTCCAGGTCTTCAATGCGCAAGAGGAACTGCCGCGAGGTTGAGCGGGCAAATAGCCAGGCCAGAATCGCAGTGCGTAAATTGCCAAGGTGAAGCGGCCCCGAAGGACTTGGGGCGTAACGACCAGCGCCCACCTAGACTCCATTCACGCATCGTGGAAAAGTAAAGACCCCTCATGCACCTGCCAGAGCCCATCTACCCTTGCTACCTTCCGGTCCTGGGGGAGTTCAACAGGATGACACCACACGAGGGGTCACCGAAAATACTACCGGAGACGTGCCCGTGGATGAAATCGAGGAGACGTGCCCTTGCTCTCAACGAGGGTGTCAAGATCCTTGCCGCTTACCCGGCATTCTGTTGGGGAGGGTCACGCCAGCCCAGAACCCGGAGCACTTCATCGTTCACCTCGACTGTGGGCAACATGGGATTTGTCGCCATCTCGGGTTCGAACGATTGGGCGCTGCGGATGCTGCCCGGCAGGTGAGTTTGAATCATCCCGTTGGGGGTGCGCCATTCAACCGAGCCATCCGGGCGGTATGTGGATTGCCACCCGAGCGCATGCTTGAACATCTGGTGTCGCTTGCACAGCAGTCTCGTGTTCCGCCGTGTCGTTCCGCCGCCCTTCGCCCAGTCATCGATGTGGTCGATTTCGCTGGCATCGGGCAACCGACGACATCCGGGGAAGCAACAGTGCTCGTCCCGCCAGCGAAGGAATTCCCTTAGCACGTTGGGTGGCCGGTAGCGGGTTCGACCAATGTCGATTACCGCTCCGGTCCAGGGGTCGGTTAGCACCGGAATCAACGAAGGCGCGTTCTTGGCCAGCTGCAGCGCCACTCCCAGTGGGACCGGCCCGTAGCCTTCTAGTTCCGCTACCGTCCGCTGTGGGTTTGCAAGCATTTCCAGGGCCGGGATGGTGATTGCAATACGAGCCTTGACGTCGGCTCCCTTGCGCTCCGGCCAGCCATCCAACAACACATCCCGGAAGATGTCCGCGCGAATCTGCGCGTCGCCGCGATCGTCGTCCGGGTCGCGGTGTCCCGCGATGTGCCAGTTCAGCGTATTCATGATCGCGAGTGCGTCCTGGGCTTCCAGGGTGATCAGAATCTTGGCCATCCCGCCATCTTCGTTCCAGCAAATGACGCCGCGTTCGGCCTGCTTCACCTTGTGGCGTTCCTCCGGGCTTTGTGGATGAAGGCGTCCGCGCATCTTCTGCGCCTGTTTCTTGACGGTGTGGTCGGGGCTGGTGCGGGCAATGGGCAGCAGCACCTCTTCCAGATGGTGGGCTTCCTCCGGTTCAAGATCCTGCGAGTTTTTCACGATTTCCACCGCGCTCTTGGTGGTGATGCTTCCTTGGCTGAGCTCGCTGAGCGTCCTTGGGCACAAATGGCGCAGGCCTTCTGCGGTGATCAGTTTGCCTCGCACTACCCGCTCGGGTTCGCGCATGGCGATGGAAACTTCACTGACCAGCGAAGAGCGGATGATGTCCGGGTTTCGAGGGTCGACTCCGTAGTACTCAGCGCTGCGTTCCTGGAGTGCGTCCTGGAAGAGGACCTGTTGCTCAGCGTTCTGTTCCGCCTCCCGATTGGCCAGTTCCAAGGCATCAGCCAGCAGGAGCGCTTCCGCGCTATCCAGTTGTGAGCGAATTCTGGCGATTTGCTCAAGCTGGGTCAGGGCCTGCTTTGCAGTGGTGGCAACACCGAGCGCAGACAGTGTGGTGACGTTATCTGCCAACGAGCTGAAGACAACTTCCCGTTCCACCTGCGCGGACCAGTCTCCATCTGATCCACAAAACTCACGATGACCAGATGGGAGGATGTGCAAACGGTGAGGATCACCGTCGTTATGAAATACATCTCTTTTTCCCATGTATTCATTGTCTCGTGGCACCCCGACACTTTGATCTCGGGGTCTGCTCGATGGGGATAAGCGTCCGGAATCCCCGAACTTCCGGGGATCTTGAGCGACTGGGATACTTTTGAGGCTGGCCCGGAACCCGATTCGTGAATCAGGAAAAATTTCGATATGCTGGAGCCTGCTCTACAGAGCGCTATGGAGGATTCGCCTAGCGGCCTATGGCGCACGCCTGGAACGCGTGTTGGGTTCACGCCCTCGGGGGTTCAAATCCCCCATCCTCCGCCAGATGGATGTCCCGGTGGACCGTAACTTCGGTTCACCGGGACATTATCATTTAAGCCCTGGGATCCTGCGGACTTGATCCCTGAGGGGAGCCGAGAATGACTAGTTGGATCACCGAGATCGGAATCGACTGTCATCAACCCGAAGCCTTGGCGGATTTCTGGTGTGCCGCACTGGGCTTTGCCGTTATCGAACGCACCGCCGAATTCGTGTCCATAGGTTCGCCCGCACTACGTGGTGAAGGTGGGCTTATGAGGAGTGCGGGTGAGGAGTCCGGGACTCCGATCCTGACCTTTGCTCGAGTTCCCGAGGGCAAGGGCGTCAAGAACCGGCTGCACCTGGACCTCACCCCGCATGGTGTTTCCCAGGAGGAGGAAGTGCGGCGTCTAATTATCCTTGGGGCCCGTCCCATCGACATTGGTCAGGGCATTCAAGAATGGGTGGTCATGGCCGACCCCGAGGGCAATGAATTCTGCGTCCTATCTGATCGATAGGCCCGCCACGTCGACGGTTGTGGGTGTGGCGTCGTTGTTCCTGGCTTGCATTGGATTTGCGGCTTCCCAGGTAATCTGCGCTCTTTACCCGTCATCTCTTTCCCCGTCAGCCGCATGTTCTGCTGTAGTATCTGCTGTACTTGGGAAAATTGGATCGTTCATCGATGTTTGGGGCATAGATATGGTGAATGAGAAGCGCAGAGTTGTGCTTATTTGTGGAGACGCGGCGGCGGGACCAGATTTTGATTTGGTGCTGCATAACGCCGGGTTCTCTGTTGACCGTGCGGACTCGGGCCGCTTAGGGGTGCAGCAGGTTGAGAGGGCCGAAACGGACATTGTCCTGGTCTTCCCCGGGCTGCCGGATATCGACATGAATGAAACCATTCAGCGAATCCGCCCGATAACCAAAGCGCACATCATTGCGATGTTGCCCAGCGACGACGAGATAGAAGTCGTGCTGGCGCTGGAGGCCGGAGCCGATCAATACATGGCCGGAACCGGACGCATGCGGGAGCTTCGCGCCCGGATCAATGCGATCATGCGGCAACGCGTGCGAATGCGGCAGCTGCTGAACGGAATCGATCCAGACGGCGGCGAGGAATTGCGCCACCGGGATCTGATTCTGAACACCAGCACGTGGGATGTGACGATTGACGGAACCTCCATTCCGGTCACCGCCACGGAGTTCTCGCTGCTGCACATGTTGCTGATGAATCCGGGGCGTGTGCGCAGCAAGCAGGAGATGGTGCGCCATCTCAATGGCTACGAGAACGGTGGTGACAGCTACATTTCCTCCGCCGATCAACGCAGCATCGAGGTGCATATCGCAAACCTGCGCCGCAAGTTGGGTGACTCGGCGCGGGAACCAAAATGGATTGAGACCGTTCGCGGCGTTGGCTACCGAATGATTACGGAACAGAAACTAGCGGTCTGACAGGCGTATTCAGATGAATTGATGAAATCTTTAGATGAACCTATCAGTAGTTTGAGTCACACGGGTAAGAATGGGGGCACGGTGTATACCGGGAGTGCTTCTCAGATGACGGCCTGACTGGTAATTGGGGGACCAGTTGACGTCATGAACACTCGCACTGTTAACAGCAGACGGCTGGCAAGAGCTTCAGGTTCCTGCCAGCCGTCTGCTGTTTACAGCACCGTAAGGGCTCCCGCGCTCGCGGCGTCCGTTGCGCCCGGCCTTGCGAACTTATGCGCTGGCCTTGCTCTGCACCAGTTCTGGGTAATGGATTGCCGCGGTCTGTGGGTGGGCGCGCAGCCAACCCTTGAGCACATTGGCGCCGTAGGAGGCCAGCATCGGGTTCTGCGGATCATCGGAGACACCCCGGGCTTCGGCCGCCAGTTCGGCTGGCAGCTGGACCTTGTCGATCACTGCGTCCAGGCGCGGGGAGTAGAAGAAGGGCACCGAGTAGCGGTCCACGCCCGCCGGCGGGGCGATCACCCGGTGAATGGTGGCCATCAGGTAGCCGTCGGTCGCCACCTCGAGCATCTCACCCAGGTTCACCACCAGCGCGCCGGGAGTGGGTGGCACTTCAATCCACTCTTCCTGCCCGTACGGCTGCACCTGCAGCCCGCCCACGCTGTCCTGCAGCAGCAGGGTGATGAAGCCGTAGTCGGCGTGCAGCCCCACGCCCTGGTTGCCGGCGTCCGGGACCACGTCACCGGAGACGTAGTGCACCAGCTTGCCCATCCAGGCTGGAGTGTTGGCAAACGGCTCATCAAAGTGGTCCTCATCCAGCCCCAGGCCCACGGCCAGCGCCGAAAGCAGCTCATGTCCGGTCTGGTGCATCAGCTCGGCCCACGCCATCGCGCGTTCCTCCAGCTGTGGGAAATCCTGGGGGAACTGGTTCGGGCCCTGCAGATTCAGGTAAGGGGCGTCCGCGGGAACGGCGTCGAGGGCAGGACGCTGTGGGCCGTAGTCGATCTGTTCGCGCGCATCGGCCCGTCCCCGGGTGATCTCGGTGCCCATCCGGGTGTAGCCGCGGAACTGGGCGCTGTTGCGGTTATCCAGCTTCAGCTTCTGCTCCACCGGCTTGGCGAAGAACTCGGCGATGGTTTCCAGCAGCTGCTGGTCCTGGTTCTCGGTCTTGGCGTAGCCGACGATCTGGAAAAAGCCGACGCGGTGCGCCGCGTCGCGCAGCTTCTGGACGAACTGCTGATTGAAGGAGCCGTCGGCGTTGCGGGCGGTGGAGATATCGAGCACTGGGATCTCGGTGACTGCGTTGTTCATGCCCACAATGTTGCACCCGCCGCGGCGATTGTTACCAGCGTAGGTTACACACGGTTCCGGCAGGTTAATGAATGCGTCGAAATCCTTGTTTTCTGCGTGATTACTGGGGCATACTGCCCGGCGACGGCACGCGGGGGCGCTGTGTAGAGGACAACGAGTCGCTCCGCCGGGGATATGGTAACCCACGCGGGGGCGGCTGGCCGCATCCGTTGCGTTGCGGGTCTGGGCCGACAGCGGTTTTCTATGCTGGAGGGGTGATTTTTAAAGCAGTAGGAGAGCAGCGCCCCTATCCAGAGCATCAGATGCGCAGCACCCGGGACTGGAGCGCGATTCCCCCGCAGCAGGTGCGCCTGGAGGAGCTAACCACCACAAAGCGGACCCTGGACCTGGAAGCCCTGTTGGCCGAGGACTCGACGTTCTTCGGGGATCTGTTCCCGCACGTGGTGCGCTGGCAGGGCAACCTGTATCTGGAGGACGGGCTGCACCGCGCCGTGCGCACCGCCTTGCACCACCGTTCGATAATGCACGCCAGGGTGTTGAACCTGGACGAGTAGCCGGTAAGCTACAGGTCACACAGGGCATCGACGCCGCCCCGGCCAGGCCGGCCACTACGGAGCGCGGCGCGCGGGCCCGGAAAGGTGGGCCATGAGCGGCGAGCAGGAACCCCAGGACGCGAACACCTGGCATGGGCAGCGGATTGTGGGGGAGGATGAGCTGTCCTTCCAGTCCGACGCCCAGGCCAAACGGCGCCGCCGCCGGCGGCAGAACGCCGTGTTCGGCGCGCTCAGCGCACTGGTGGCCGTCGTGCTGGTCGTGGCGCTGCTGGTGTTCACGCAGAAGATCCAGCTACCCGGGCAGCGGCAGACCCCGGCCGCCGCCGACCAGCAGCAGCCGATTGCCAACCCCGAATGCCCGCAGCGTGACTTCACCTACCTGGATCCGAGCGAGGTCGAGGTGCGGGTGCTGAACGCGGGCGGGCAGAACGGCCTGGGCGGCAGCACCGCACAGAAGCTGTCCCAGCGCGGTTTTCAGATTGCGCTGACCACCAGCGCGGTCAGCGACTACGCGGACACGGTGGGCGCGGTGGTTTCCGGCCCGCAGGGCTATGCGCAGGCGCTGACCCTGCAGCGGCACTTGGATGGGGCCGTGTACGTGTTCGACAAGGACAAGCGCGGGGCGCAGGTGGACTTTGAAATCGGTGCGAAGTTCGCCGAAATGACCAAGACCCGGCGCCTGGACAAGACGCCGGGTCCCCTGCGGTGTGCCGCGTCGGCGGCGAAGAAGTAGAAGAAGCCGGACGGCAGGGCTGCCGGCGGTCTCCTGCCGCTAGGCCTGCTCGGCACGCACCTGGCGCAGCGCCTGGACAAAGTTCTCGGCCGGCTGCGCCCCGGAGATCCCGTACTTGCCCTCCAGCACGAAGAACGGCACCCCGCTGATGCCCAGCTGGCGGGCTTGGTCGATGTCGGCTCGCACCTCATCGGCGTGGGCATCGGTTTCCAGCACGTCCAGCGCCTGGGAACGATCCAGGCCCACCGCGGCGGCCAGGTCGGCCAGGGTTTCCCGGTCGCCGGTGTCCAGACCGCGCTCGAAGTGCGCCGAGAGCAGCGCCTCCTTCATCGCCGAGCCCTGCCCCTGCTGCTTGGCGAACTGAAGCAGCCGCAGCGCGTTGAACGAATTGGCCGGACGCAGTTTCTCAAAGTCGTAGGACAGCCCCTCACCGGCGGCCTGGTCGGTGACGTGCTCCAGCATGCCCTGCACCTGCTCGGCCGGCATTCCCTTGACCTCGCTGAGGTACTGAAGTTCAGTGCCCGCATAATGCTCGGGCAGGCTCGGGTCCAGCTGGAAGGCGTGCCAGTGCACGTCGACCTGGTCGGCAAAGTCCAGCTGCTGCAGCGCGGACTCGAAGCGGCGCTTGCCGATGAAGCACCACGGGCAGGCGATGTCGGACCAGATGTCCACGCGAAGACGTTGTTCACTCATGTCGGTGCCAACCCGGGGCCGGGCGGGCTTATTCCCGGCCGCTGCCCGAGGGGGCGTCCACCGCCTGCGCGGCCGGGGCCTTGACCAGCAGCTTGTAGCTGATGCCCAGCAGCACCAGCCAGCCGGCGCCCACGTAGAGCGCGACCCGGGTTTCGGCGCTCAACGCCAGCAGCACCACCACAAAGCCCATGAACGCCAGCGCCGCCCAGGCGCTCAGGCTGCCGCCGGGCACCTCGAACGCGTTGCGCTTGCCGCCGGTGCGTCCCATTTCACGGCGCATCGACAGGTAGGAGGCCAGGATCATCACCCACACCCAGACGGTGGCGAAGGTGGCCAGCGAGGCGATCATCAGGAACAGCTGCTCGGGCAGCAGCACGTTGAGCACCACCCCGATCACCAGCACCAGCACCATCACCAGCACGGTCATCCACGGCACCCCGTTGGCCGAGACCCGGGTGAAGGAGCGCGGGGCCAGGCCCTTCAGGGACAGGGCGTAGAGCATCCGCCCGGCGCCGAAGGTGTCCGCGTTGATCGCGGAGATCGCCGCGGTGATCACCACGAAGTTCAGTACGTGGGCGGCGGCCGGGATGCCCAGCGCGTCGAAGATCTGCACGAACGGGGAGGTGGTCCCGTCGATCTGGCGCCAGTCGAAGAGCATCATGATCACGGCCAGCGAACCGACGTAGAACAGCAGGATCCGCCACGGCACCGTGTTGATCGCGGCGGGCACCGCCCGGGCCGGGTCATCGGCCTCCCCGGCGGTGATGCCGATGGTCTCGATGCCGCCAAAGGCGAACATCACCACGGCGAAGGAGAGCAGCAGGCCGGTAAAGCCGTTGGGGAACAGGGTGCCGGCGGCCAGCAGCGTGTCCAGGCCCGGGGCGGTGTCCTGCCCGGGGGCGTGGAACCCCAAGACGATCAGCGCGGCGCCGGCCACAATCATCGCCACGATCGCACTGACCTTGATCACCGCCAGCCAGAATTCGGTTTCCCCGAACACCTTGACCTTCATCAGGTTGATCACCAGGATCAGCAGCACCACCGCCGCCACCCAGATCCAGCGCGGGACCTGCGGAAACCAGAAGCCCATGTAGATGCCGAACGCGGTGACGTCGGCGATCGCCACGATCGCCATCTCAAAGGTGAATGTCCAGCCGGTGACGAATCCGGAAAAACGCCCCAGGTAGCGCGCGGCGTAGTGCGCGAAGGAGCCGGAGACCGGGTGCTTGACCGCCATCTCGCCCATGGCGCGCATCACCACGAACACCGCGGCGCCGCCGATCATGTACGCGAAGAGCACCGCCGGCCCGGCGGCCTGGATGGCGGCCGAGGAGCCGTAGAACAGCCCGGTGCCGATGGCCGATCCCAGGGCCATGAAGCGGATGTGTCGGGCATTCAGGCCCCGGGCGAGGGCCTGCTGGGTTTCACTCACGGTGCGAACTCGGTTCCTGGTTGGCTAGATTGGAGTCGGTGACGCGCCTACCGCGCACCGCTCTGCCGGCCTTGCGCCGGCACCTGCGCGGCGGTGGACGTCGAACCGTGAAAATCATACGCGCTGCCGCGCCCTTTTGGGTACTGATGTGGCGCAAGTCAATATGAGGTTGACCGCAGGCACGCGCCGGGGCCTGGGTGAAGGGGGAAGTGGTGGCCAGAAACCTGTCGTGGCGGGGAGTGTTCTTCGCCGGCGCGATCACGGCGATCGCCGGATTCGTGGACGGGGTAGGGTTCATCCACTACTCCGGGTACTTCCTGTCGTTCATGTCCGGCAACTCCACCCGCTCCTCGGCGGCGCTAGCCGGCGGGGATGTGACCGGGTGGTGGCTGGCGATGGCGTTTGTCTCCTGCTTCGTGCTCGGGGTCATCCTGGCCACGCTGGTCGGCGCCCGGGCCCGGGTGCACCGCCGGCCGATCGTGATGTACATTTCCGGGGCCCTGCTGGTGGTAGCGGCGCTGCTCGGCGAGCGCGGGCAGGTGCTCACCGCCTGCGTGCTGGCCAGTGCGATGGGGGCGGTGAACGTGAGCTACACCCGCTCCGGGGAGGTGTCGATGGGGCTGACCTACATGACCGGCACGCTGGTCAAGCTCGGCCAGCAGCTGGCGGCGGCGCTCAGCGGCGGGAACCGGGGGATGTGGGCGCCCTACGCGGTGCTGTGGGCGATGATCACCCTGGGCTCGCTTCTGGGGGCGATCAGCTACCTGGCGTTCGGGCTGGCGGTGCTGTGGATCGCGGCCGCGGCGATGCTGCTGTGGGCCACCCTGGGGCTGAACCATGAGCGGCGGCAGCGCGCCCTGCGCCCCTAGCCGCAGCCGAGCACTACCTTGCCCCCGGCTGCTGCCCGGCCCCATCCGGTGGCGTGGCCGCGGCGCTGCGCCGGGCGGCGGTGTCCTCGGTGACCCTGCGGGCCAGCGCCTGCAGCCGGGACCCGGCCATCCGGTGGCGCTGGGCATCCAGCCAGGAGCCAACGGCCAGGTAGGCGCGCTGGCGCACCCGGGGCACGGAGAGGAAGATGTCGTGCAGCGCCCCGTCCAGGCGCAGCAGGGACAGGTTGGCGCCCAGGTCCACACTGCGCCGGGCCACCACCTGAACGTTCAGGGCCACATCCGCGCGGGTGGCGTCCGGGGTCCAGCGCGGCAGCAGGTAGTCGCGGGCGGAGAGCAGCACCAGCACCGGCTGCTGCAGCTCCAGGCCCTTGGCCACGGTGGCCTGGGCACGGAACACGGCGTTGACGAACCCGGTGGTGATCCGAAACCCCTGCGGGGGACGCCACTGCAGGTTGTAGTCCCATTCCCCGTCGTAGGCGCTGGAGACGCTGCGGGTGTAGAACCCGGGGTCCACCCGCGGCAGTTCCCGCAGCGGGTTCAGCCGCGAGCCGGCGGCGAACAGCGCGGAGATTGCGGTGCGCCCGAACTCGGTGGCCTGGAATTCCAGCCAGGGGCTGTTGAGCACCAGCGCATCCACCTTTTGCGGGTTCTGCGCCGCGTACAGGGATGCGGTCAGCCCGCCGGTGGAATGCCCCAGCAGCACTACCCGGTTCTGCGGGTGTTCGGCGCTCATGATCCGGTGGGCGGCATCCAGTTCGGCGAAGTATTCCTGCAGGTCCGTGATGTATCCCGGTGTGCTTTGCGCGGTGAGGTTGCGCCCGTAGTTGCGCAGGTCCACCGCGTAGAAGTCCGCCCCGGCGGCGCTGAAGAACTCGGCCAGCTCGCGCTGGAAGAAGTAGTCGGACCAGCCGTGCAGGTAGAGCACCGAGTGCCCGCGCAGCACTCCGCCCACGGTGCGGCGCCAGCGGGCCGGACGGCGCCGGATGAGGGTGGCCTGCTCAGCGTCGGGCAACGGCAGCACCCGGCACTCAAAGTCCTCGCCGAGCACGTCAGCGGTCCATCCCTGCCCTTGCCGGTCCCATTCTGCTCCCATGCCTCCAGCATAGGCGCTGCCCGCCTCCGGTCCCGCCGCCCCCGGTGCCGGCGCCTAGCTGCAGCGCCCGGGCACAGCACAGCGGCACCCGCCGCAGATTCCTGGGGCCCCGGCCCGCCTCGCCCCCGATTCGGGCAACAGTGCCGGAACCGGGAACTTGGGGGCCGAAACCTGGTGGAATGCTGGCGGGTGCCGCAGGTCCTTGCGGGATTAGCTGGCCATCGCGTACTGGCGGGCCGGCTTGTCCAGGTAGCGCAGGTAGGCGTTGGAGGTCAGGAACGTCGGGAAGTCGTCGCGCAGCGAGCAGGCCTCGAAGATCTCCATGGCCTCCTCAAAGCGGTCACCTTCGAAACGCTCAATCTTCTCCATGGTTTCCTCGGCCAGTTCGCTCACCCAATGCCGGGTGACCACTTCGCCCTCGTCGGTGATCGCCGACTGGTGGATCCACTGCCACAGCTGGGAACGGGAGATCTCCGCGGTGGAGGCGTCCTCCACCAGGTTGCGGATGGTCACCGCGCCGTTGCCGCGCAGCCAGGACTCGATGTAGCGGATGCCGATCTCCACATTGTCCCGGATCCCGGTTTCGGTGATGCGCCCACCCAGCCCGGAAACGTTCAGCAGCTCGGAGGCCGAGGGCTGCACATCCTCCCGCAGCCTGGAGACCTGGTTCGGGTTCTCGCCCAGCACGTTGTCGTAGGCCTTCATCGCCACCGGCACCAGGTCCGGGTGCGCCACCCAGGAGCCGTCAAAGCCCTCGGCCGCCTCACGGGACTTGTCCGCGTTGACCTCGGCGAAGCCCTGCTCGTTGATGCGCGGATCCTTGCGGTTGGGCACGAACGCGCTCATCCCGCCGATCGCCAGCGCCCCGCGGCGGTGGCAGGCGCGCACCAGCTGCTCGGTGTAGGCCCGCATGAACGGGCTGGTCATGGTCACCGAGTCACGGTCGGGCATCACGAAGCGGGCGCCGCGGGAACGGAAGTTCTTGATGATCGAGAAGATGTAGTCCCAGCGTCCGGCCACCAGGCCGGCCGAGTGGTCGCGCAGCTCGTAGAGGATCTCCTCCATCTCAAACGCGGCGGTGATCGTCTCGATCAGCACGGTGGCGCGGATGGTGCCCTGCTCGATGCCCAGCAGGTCCTGGGCCAGGATGAACACGTCGTTCCACAGCCGCGCCTCGGCGTGGTTCTCCAGCTTCGGCAGGGAGAAGTACGGGCCGCGCCCGGCGGCGATCAGGCGCTGGGCGTTGTGGAAGAAGTGCAGTCCGAAGTCCACGAACGCGCCGGCGATCGGCTTGCCGTCGATGAGCATGTTCTTCTCCGGCAGGTGCAGCCCACGGGGGCGAACCACGATGGTGGGCAGCTCGCGCAGCTCGGTGCTGTGCGGGGTGAGCACGGTGCCCTCCACGGTGGTGTAGTCAATGGTCCCGTCCAGCACCCGGCGCAGGTTCACCTGGTTCTTGATGACGTTCGCCCAGGTGGGGGAGCACTGGTCCTCCATGTCGGCCATCCACACCTTGGCGCCGGAGTTCAGTGCCCTGATGGTGGACTTGCGGTCGATGGGGCCGGCGATCTCCACGCGGCGGTCCTCCAGGCCCGGCGCGGCCGGGGCGACCTGCCAGCTGTTGTCTTCGCGGATATGGCGGGTGGAATCCAGGGACTTCGGGTCGTGGCCGTTGGCGATGCGGGCCCGGTTCAGCTGGCGGCGCTGCATCAGTTCCACCCGGCGGGATTCAAATGCCTGGTGCAGCTTGGCGATGAAATCCAGTGCGTCGGCGGTCAGGATCTGTTCCTGGTAGCGCACCGGGGAAGCGGTGATGGACACGGTGTTCAAAGTGATTGGGGAGTTCATGGCTGCATATCCTTAAAGACTTAATGGCTGGTGGGGCCCGTGGGCCCCGGCAACCGCTGACGACTGGTGTTGAGTTTGTCGGCTGCCGGGGCGTTTCAGACCCCACCAAGGCTCGAAAAGTGAGCCGGTTTAGTGGAATTGGCCTTCTTCGGTGGATCCCACCAGGGCCAGGGTCGAAGCGTTCGGGTTCAGGGTGGTCGAGATGTCATCGAAGTATCCGGTGCCGACCTCACGCTGGTGCCGGGTGGCGGTGTAACCGCGGTCCTCGGCGGCGAACTCGCGCTCCTGCAGGTCGACGTAGGACTTCATGCCGTCCCGGGCGTAGCCGTGGGCCAGGTCGAACATCGAGTAGTTCAGGGCGTGGAAGCCGGCCAGGGTGATGAACTGGAAGCTGAAGCCCATGGCGCCCAGCTCGCGCTGGAACTTGGCGATGGTCGCGTCGTCCAGATGCTTCTTCCAGTTGAACGACGGCGAGCAGTTGTAGGCCAGCATCTGATCCGGGAACTCGGACTTGACCGCTTCGGCGAACCGACGGGCCACTTCCAGGTCGGGGGTGCCGGTTTCCATCCAGATCAGATCCGAGTAGGGCGCGTAGGCCTTGGCCCGAGCGATGCACGGCTCGAGACCATTCTGCACCTTGTAGAAGCCTTCCGCGGTGCGCTCGCCGGTAATGAACTGCTGATCGCGTTCATCCACGTCCGAGGTGATCAGGGTGGCGGCCTCTGCATCGGTACGGGCGATGACCACGCTCGGGGTGCCGGCGACGTCCGCTGCCAGGCGGGCGGCGTTCAGGGTGCGGATGTGCTGCTGGGTGGGGATCAGGACCTTGCCGCCCAGGTGGCCGCACTTCTTCTCGCTGGCCAGCTGGTCTTCCCAGTGCACGCCTGAGGCGCCAGCCGTAATCATCGACTTCATCAGTTCGTAGGCGTTCAGCGGCCCTCCGAAGCCGGCTTCGGCGTCGGCGACGATCGGAACCAGCCAGTCCTCGACGGTCTTGATGTCTTCGGAAAATTCGATCTGGTCGGCGCGCAACAGGGCATTGTTGATGCGACGCACCACCTGCGGCACCGAGTTGGCTGGGTACAGCGACTGGTCCGGGTAGGTGTGGCCCGAAAGGTTGGCATCCGCGGCGACCTGCCAGCCGGAAAGGTAGATGGCCCGCAGTCCGGCCTTGACCTGCTGGACCGCCTGGTTGCCGGTCAGGGCGCCCAGTGCGTTCGTGTAGCCGCCGGTCGGGGTTTCTTCAGTCAGCTGCTTCCACAGCTTTTCCGAACCGCGTTTGGCCAGGGTGTGCTCCTCCTGGACCGTGCCCTGGAGCTTGACGACTTCTGCTGCCGAGTAGTCACGGGTGGTGTTGGACCAGCGTGGGTTGTTGGCCCAGTCGTTCTCCAGGGCTGCAATCCGGTTCTCGGTGGTGTTCTGCTCGGTCATGTCCTGCTCCTTTGTCAGCTTGTGTCCGTCGCCGGTGATGCTCCGGTGGACTTCCTCGTGACAACTACTTTTCCCCAATGGCAAGGGGGTCGGTAGATCTTTTTCGTGGAAAGATTCAAAGGTCTTCTTTCTACCGAAAATAAGTTCGTTCTTCCCTTGACTATGACTCACTTCGTTGAAAATTGTCGTTTTGGGGCGTGATGTGCTGAAAGAAGTGCAGAATTTGCCGCGTAGTTGAGATGAGGTGCGGGTGATCCGAGGAGCGGATGATTTGAAGCGCTCGCTTCTCATTTCAAGGTGAGTAGGAAAAACGGAGAGCTTCTTGCCCTTTGGTGCTGAAAAGACTTCAAGGACCAGTGCGCGCGGGCGGCCGAATCTCAGTGTTGCCGGTGCCTTTACGGCTCTGGACAAGGCCGGTCCTATTTCGACGAGCGCATGTCGGCGCGGTGAGGCATGGGTGCCAAAAAAGAGTGCTTTTTAAGAAAATGACCGGGCGCGCTCGATGACTGTGTAGCAGTGCGCGGCAGTTCCCGGGGTGAAACTAGCTGTTGCTCGGATCGAATGAGACTACGGCCAGAATGCCGCGGCCGCTGATTCGAACCCCTGAGCTGTCCCCGCCGATAACCGTGTCGCGCAACTGCAGGTCGGCCTCGAAGCCTTGCGCAGCGAGCGCGTGGGCCTTGCCCTGCACGAGGATCCCGAGCTGCCCGTCGAACAAGTGCTGGTCGTACTTCTTGGACAGCTCGACAATGCGCACCGTCGCCCGCGCCGCGTCGGGACGGTGGGCCACGTGAATCAGCAGGACCTCTTCGTTCGGCTGGCTCAGCCCAACCGGAGCTGCTGCGGTAAAGGGGAATGGGCGCAGGGGCTCAAGACCCTGGGCGGCATCGTCCACGGTTAGCTGTAGAAATTCGCCGGAGATGAGGGTTAGTACCTCGCGCCAGCCCTGGGTATCGTATTCGCCGGCGCCAAGTACCGATCGGATGGAGAGGCGCCACTGAGCGTCCTTTGCCGGACTGGCCGCCAAGGTTCCCTGATCCGTGAGGATCCCCGAGGCGATCAGGCGTTCCTGGCCCAGCTTCCACTGTTTTTTGTCGGTGCGGGCTAAAGGGAGAACGCTGCCCGGGGCCAGTTGTGACGACGATTCGCTCATGTATCGAGTCTACTGGCCGAGCGTTGCTGAGCTTCGGGGAATAGTGTGGGCAGGAGGTGAGGGGCGGCGCGGGAGGTTGACTTCCAGTGGCGCTCGGACGACTTGGGTGAACGAGCTCAGTTGAAAGAAGCATGGTTTTTGAGTAGCTCGGGGGAGCTGCTGGCGCTCGGGTGCGCGTTATTTGCTGGATTTAGGGAGAAGAAATTCCGTTCTTCGCCTACACTAGAAATGTGACTGCTACCACTTGGAACCGTAATTGGCCGGCAGATAATGCCGAAGCTCACGGAGATGACGCCGAACTGGATGCGATTGCGCTGGGTCGGCGCATCCGTCACGTGCGCAAAACCAAGGGGCTGACTCTGGATGATGTGTCAGAGATTGTGAACACTGCCCCAAGTCAGCTGTCGCTGATCGAGAACGGTAAACGTGAACCCAAGCTCTCGCTTTTGAAGTCCATGGCAAAGGCTCTGGATGTGGGGGTTGATGATCTACTGGGGTCCGAGCCTCCGTCGCGACGTGCTGCCCTGGAAATCGAATTGGAGCGGGCGCAGCGTGGCCCGCTATATGCGGCCTTGGGTTTGCCGAAAGTCCGCATCGGTTCGCGTCTGCCAATGGATGTTCTTGAATCGCTTGTGGGATTGCAGGCGGAATTGGAGCGAAGGCTGAATGAGCAGGCGGCTACCCCGGAAGAGGCCCGCCGCGCCAACACGAAATTGCGTGAAGAAATGCGCCAACGCAACAACTACTACAAGGAAATCGAGCAGGAAGCAGCCGGGGTTCTGCGGGCCGTGGGACATTCTGGGGGTCCACTCTCCCAGCACAAAGCCGCGGATATCGCCGAGCACCTTGGGTTTAGCCTTCGCTACGTAGGAAACCTTCCGCATTCCACTCGATCGGTGACAGACCTCAAGAACCATCGCATTTACCTTACCCAGGCTGCCCGGGCAGATCATGATCCGCGTTCCGTGCTGCTCCAGGCGCTGGGACACTATGTATTGGGCCATGAAACTCCTACCGATTACGCCGACTTTCTCTCTCAGCGCGTGGCCACCAACTATTTCGCGGCGGCCCTGATGATGCCCGAGAAGGAGACCACGGCGTTCCTGCAGAAGGCAAAGAGCGAACGCGAGCTGGCAGTGGAAGACATTCGTGATGCCTTTGCGGTTTCCTATGAGTCCGCGGCCCACCGCTTTACAAATCTGGCAACCGAGCACCTTGGTATCACCTGCCATTTCCAGAAGGTCCACGAGACCGGAATCCTGCATAAGGCGTACGAGAATGACGGCGTGAATTTCCCCTCCGACCATACGGGGGCCATTGAAGGTCAATCGATCTGCCGCTACTGGACCAGTCGAGTCGTGTTTGATGTGCCCGATAAGTTTCGAGCCTTCGAGCAGTTCACGGATACGGTCAAGGGCACCTATTGGTGCACCGCTCGAACCGAGCGGCATTCCTCCGGGCTCTATTCCTTGTCCATCGGAGTTCCCTTCGAGCACGTGAAGTGGTTCCGCGGTCGAGATACCAAGGAGCGGTGCCAGTCGAAATGCCCGGATGAAAACTGTTGCCGACGTCCTCCCGCCGATCTGTCCTCGGTATGGTTTGGCAACGCGTGGCCGGCAACCAGGGCCAACACCCATCTGCTGGCGGCCATGCCCACCGGCGCTTTCCCGGGGGTGGATGAAACCGAGGTGTACCGCTTCCTCCAGCAACAGGAGGGGTAGTTTCTCTCCAGGGGGCGGGTAGGCAGGAAGTCCGAACCGGCGGTGATTCCCGGAGCCAAGGCGGCGCTCATGAGAGCGCCGCCTTTCTTGCGCGTACTTGCTGCCTCAAACCGGCGGGGCCAGGACGGAGGAGGCATCCCAGAAGTCTGCCTGGGTGGGCAGCGGAGGGCTGCTTCGTGCATTCCGCTTCAGGCATTCTCGGACTTCTTCATGTAATAAAACGTAGGTGACTCGCGAGTATTGATTGAAAAGTATCAACTGAATAGCAGTGTGACACGGGTCATAGTCGCAGACTATGGCTCTATCAGAACTTCGCGTCTTCCGAGGTGCTCTGGGCTCAACCAAGCTTGGAAGCAGTACGACGCAACAAAGACCGCGTCACACCCCACTTGGGGAGCACCGCTTAAGAAGGAGACATCATGGCCCAGACAACGTTCACCGTCAACGGACGCGACTACGTCCACGCAGGGACCCCGGTCGTCGTGATCTGCATTGACGGCAGTGAGCCGGCCTACCACGAGGAAGCCATCAAGGCGGGGCGCATGCCGTGGCTGCAGTCCCTGCTGGAATCGGGCGGCAGCTCCTGGAACGCGCACTGCGCCATCCCCACCCTCACCAACCCGAACAACATGTCCATCGCCACCGGCCACCCGCCGGCAGTGCACGGGATTTGCGGCAACTACATTCTGGACCCGTCCACGGGTGAAGAAGTTCTAATGAACGACCCGAAGTTCCTGCGTGTGCCCACGGTCTTCGCCGCGGCCAACGCCGCAGGCCTGGATGTGGCGATTGTAACCGCCAAGGACAAGCTGCGCCGCCTGTTGGCCACCGGAATCACTCAGGCCGGCCTGGATCCGGAAGGCAGCGGAGAGTACGTCGATCCTCCGCGCACCGGGGTTTGCTTCTCCGCTGAGAAGGCCGACACCGCCTCGGTGGAGGAAAACGGCATCGACAACGTGCTGGAGCTGGTCGGAATGGACCTGCCGGATGTGTACTCGGCTGAACTGAGCGAGTTCGCCCTCGATGCGGGCGTCAAACTGCTCGAAACCCGTTCGCCGGACCTGATGTACCTGACCCTGACCGACTACATCCAGCACAAGAACGCGCCGGGCACCGAGGTCGCCAATGACTTCTACGCAATGGTCGACAAGTCCAGCCGGGAACTGCGCACCGTCACTTCCGGTTCCTGACCTACTTTCTGACCTGGAACGGCCCGACCCGGCTTCTGCCGGGTCGGGCCGTAAACACATTCTCTGGTTTTCCCATTGGGACGTAGGAATTAGTGGGTGGGGAGGATGCTGTCGATGAACCTGAGGACAGGCTCCGCGAGCTGTGCCCCATCTTGCTCGACCGTACGCCCGGAGTATGCCGTCTTGAAGGAATGATCGCCGCCTTCGATCCAATGCAGTATTGCCCTTGCGCGAAGTTTTCCGACCACATCCTCGAGCAGCTGCGGTGTTGCAAAAGGGTCCTTGGTTCCCTGCAAGAACAACATTGGGGTGTCCAGACCGTACAGATGCTCATCGCGCAGTTTTTCGGTCTTCTTTGGTGCGTGTAGCGGATAGCCAAGGAAGACGAGGCCTGGAGTCTGCATCCCTTCGGCCACCGCTGCCGACGCCATGCGCCCACCGAAGGATTTGCCAGCGGCGAATACGGGAAGGCCCGCGGCAAGATTTTCAGCGACCCATTCCCTTACCTGTTTCCACACTTCTACTGCTCGGGGAGCGCGGTCCGGAAACTTCTTGCCCGCATCCATGTATGGAAAGTTAAAGCGCAGCGTGCTGATCCCAAGCCCGGGCAACACAGTGGCAAACCCGGACATAAACGGGTGGTCCTTGCCCGCGCCTGAACCGTGAGCGACGATGAGAAGCGCCTTAGGATCCGCGGCTGGATCCCAGAGCGCGCTCACGGTCTCGCTGTCGAATGGAATTCGTAGTTCTTCGCTCATGTGGTTAACCCTATGTGGAAGCATTGACGTCGTAAGGTCGTGGAGTAGAGCATTACTGGCTCCATTGCTCGCGCGTTCCCGTGCTGGATTCCTTCCCGTTTTCAGTTTTTACATCCAACTTCTCCACGTCCTCACTACTATGAGCCTTCTTGTTGATCTTCAGAAGCATGTTGCCGGAGACAGAAGCAACACCGGGGATTCTTGCAGTGTCGTAGGTATTGTTTTGCCATTTTCCGTCCGCCAAAGGTCACCAAGAGCTCTCCGCGTGCGGGCGCCTCAACGGATGCAATGTACGCGTGAGGATCGGTGGGAATGCAGGACCGATAATCCTCCAATTTCTTGATGCTCTTTCCGCAGAAGGACTCGTACGTATCATTCATGCTGCCGAGCCACTGCACGTATTCTTCTTCGGCCCAACTCTTCAGGTCGGCCGGATCCGCTCCGGTGCGCGCACGAGAGTAGGTTCCGCTTTTTGTTCCGTCCTCTGTCGTGAAAGTGACGGCTTCCAGCTCGGGAGAGGATTCTCCGATGCTCTCGAACATAACTAGTCCCATGACGCGTAGCTCATCCTCAGCGGTTTGGTAGCTCTGGAACATGCCGTCCGAATTGAACCGATAGGAATTCTCTAGGTAGACAGTGATATATCCCGGTTCGTTAACTTTCCATGAGTTGATGAGGTTATAGGGCGGAAGAAACCCCTTAACGGACTTGATCCCTGAATTCTCTACTCACATGGCTATCTTTTCGTCCGCCCACTGCTGGGTGGCAGCTGCCGTGGCAGGGGAGGTACTCGGACGTGACGATGCGGGCTCCTCCATCTGAATGGAGGATTTGTCTGGATTCGCTGTAGCGGCAGCAGTGGACGGTGCCGCCGACGAAGGCTGGGTGACCGCTTCAGCGCTCTTCTGCGGAACCGCTGCCGTGGAACAGCCGGTGAGCAGCAGCCCGGCAACAACAAGAGACAAGGGGATAGCTGCGCGCATGAGGCCTTCCAGGTCGGGTGATTCCCGATCAGTGTAGACCGGGACCTGAT
This sequence comes from Glutamicibacter sp. BSL13, assembly GCF_052928425.1. Classification (NCBI taxonomy): domain Bacteria; kingdom Bacillati; phylum Actinomycetota; class Actinomycetes; order Micrococcales; family Micrococcaceae; genus Glutamicibacter; species Glutamicibacter sp. BSL13. The sequence goes on along the minus strand of NZ_JAVGCZ010000030.1, from coordinate 11,864 downwards.
AAGGAACGAAACCTGTTTGGCCACCTTCTCGCCTCGTCTCGCCCCGCGGCTCTGTCCGCTGTTCCCGGCATAGCAAAACTGCCCCGCAGCCTTCGCACACAAGGTGAAAAAGACTGCGGGGCAGTTACAGCTAGCAGCTGGCTACCGCGTTCGGGTTAGACCCCGAAGTATTCGGCGGTGGTGGCGGCCGCCACCGGCTGGTCCTTGCCGACCGACAGTTTCCCGTCGACGACATCGACCAGAACGGTGTCGCCCTCGCCCAGTTCGTCAGCGACCAGCAGATCCGCGATCGCGTCGTGAACCCTGCGCTGCACCAGACGGCGCAATGGGCGGGCGCCGAACTCCGGATCGTAGCCCTCGGTTGCCAACCAGCTGGTGGCCGCATCGGTCACCTTCAGCTGCAGCTTCTGGTCGGACAGGTAGCTGCGGGTTTCCTCCAGCACCAGGGTCACGATCTGGGCGATCTCCTCCTCGCTGAGCTTGCTGAACAGCAGTACCTCATCCAGGCGGTTCAGGAACTCGGGGCGAACGAATTCGCGCACCTTGCCCATGACCTTTGCCCGGATGTCCGAGCGTTCGCTCTGCGCATTGGCGGAGGCGAAGCCCAGTGAACCGGTGCGGCTGGCCAGGTACTGGCTGCCCAGGTTGCTGGTCATCAGGATCAGCGTGTTCGAGAAGTCCACGGTCCGGCCCTGTGCGTCGGTCAGCCGTCCGTCATCGAGCACCTGCAACAGGACGTTGAAGATGTCCGGGTGGGCCTTCTCGATCTCGTCGAGCAGGATCACCGAGTACGGGTTGCGCCGCACCTTTTCGGTCAGCTGGCCCGGCTCGTCGTGACCGATGTACCCCGGAGGGGCACCGATCAGCCGTGCCACGGTGTGCTTCTCACCGTATTCGCTCATGTCGATACGGATCAGCGCATCGGACTTGCCGAACAGGTTCGTCGCAAGCGCCTTGGCCAGCTCGGTCTTACCCACGCCGGTCGGGCCCAGGAACATGAACGAGGCAATCGGACGGTTGGCGTTGGCCATGCCGGTGCGTGAACGACGCACCGCACGAGCCACCGCGGAGACCGCATCGTGCTGGCCGATGACCGAAGAATGCAATTCCTCTTCCAGTTTGGCCAGGCGCGACTTGTCATCCGAAGTGATCCGGGCGGCCGGGATGCCGGTCGAACGGGCAATGACCTCGGCGATCTGCTCCTCATCGACCACGCGGGTCACGCTCTTGCCACCGGTGGATTCCACCTGGCGGATCCGTTCGGTCAGCTCGGTGATGTGGTCGCGCCACGCACCGGCGTCCTCGAACCGTTCCTCCGCGATGGCCCGGGCCTTGTCCCGTTCGGAGTCAACCAGCTCGGAACGCAGCGCCTGGACATCCACGGTGCCGTCGGCGGCAATCGAGCGCCGGGCACCGGCAATATCCAGCAGGTCGATGGCCTTGTCCGGCAGCTGACGGTCGGTCAGGTAGCGGGCCGAGAGGCTCACCGCGGCCTGCAGGGCCGCGTCCGTGTACTGGACCTGGTGGTGGTCCTCGTAGGACTCCTTCAGGCCCTGCAGGATCTGCAGTGCATGCTCCTCGCTGGGCTCATTGACGGTGACCTTGCCGAAGCGGCGGGTCAGCGCGGCATCCTTCTCCACCTTGCGGAACTCGGAGAGGGTGGTGGCGCCGATCAGCCGCAACTCACCGCGGGCCAGCCGCGGCTTGAGGATATTGGCCGCATCCATGCTGCCCGATTCCCCGGCCCCCGCGCCGACCAGCAGGTGCATCTCATCGATGAACACGATGGTCTGGCCCTCGGCGCTGGCGATTTCCTCCAGCAGGGAGGTCAGGCGCTGCTCGAAGTCACCGCGGTAGCGGGTACCGGCGAGCATGCCCGGCAGGTCAATGGAGATCAGCCGGGTGCCCGAGATCTGCTCCGGCACCTCGTCGGCGACGATGGAACGGGCCAGGCCCTCGGCGATGGCGGTCTTGCCGACACCGGCTTCACCGATCAGCACCGGGTTGTTCTTGGTGCGCCGGGCCAGGATCTCAATGACCTGCTCCAGTTCCTGGTCGCGACCGATCACCGGGTCGATCTGCCCATCGGCAGCCAGTGCGGTCAAGTCGGTGCCGAAGCGCTCCAGCATCGACTCGTCGGATTCCTGTTGCTGTTCCTGCTGCCCCTGGCCGGCGGCACGCTGCGCCTGTTCGGCAGCGGCCTGCTGCAGGGACTGGGCGGTCACACCGTGCTCGGCCAGCAAGATTCCCACCGGGGACTCCGGGGAGAAGACAAAGGCCAGGAACAGGTGCTCCGGATCAATGTAGGTGGAGCCGTAGTTGCGGGCCACCTGGTAGGCGTCAAACAGGGAACGCTGGGCAGCGGCCGAGAGCCGGTTGGTCTTCTCGTTGCTTTCCGAGCGCTTGGGAAGACGCTGGTTGGCGGCAGCGGCCAGGGCCTCGAGGTCCACTCCCATGAACTTCAAGTGCGAGGCAACCGGTTCGGTATGCAGCAATGCCAAAAGCAAGTGCAAGGCATCGATTTCGTCGTGGCCGTCCTCGCTGGCAATAGTGGCAGCCCGTGAAACCACCTCATGAGTGCGTTGCGAGAGCAGACGGGTGATGTCGATCGGACGGGCTGATTGGGCTCGCGAAGAGAGGAACCGCGAAAGGAATTCCTCAAACGAGCCATCGGCGGATGAACCGAAGAACGCTGGCAAGTGAGCCTCCTGAAACTTGAGTGTTACGTACTCATGTTCAACGCTACAGATCGCCAACTATTCCCGAACACCGAAAATTGGTTCGAAAGTTATGCGCTTCACACGCTGGGGCGGCTTTAACGGTGCGGGGGGTCGATTTCTCGGGCGTTGAGATTCACCAGTTGGAGCTGGGTGGCCACGATCAGTGCCTGGACGCGGTCACGCACGCCAAGCTTGTGGAAGATTTTGGCCATATGCGATTTAACCGTCGTCTCGGCGACATCGAGGTATTTGCAGATTTCGGTGTTGTTCAGGCCTTGGGACAAGAGGGTGAGGATCTGCATCTCGCGGGCGGTGAGGCCCAGCTCGTCAGCGACACCTTCGGAGGAGGCGGGCGGGCTGTAGGCACGCTGCACGGCTGCGATCAGGTCCGTGGATACCGAGGGGGAGATGGCGGCGGTGCCCGAATGCACCGACAATACTGCCTGAACGATTTCCGCCGGTTCGGTATCCTTCACGAGGTACCCCGAGGCGCCAGCCAGCAGGACGGGCACCAGGTAATCGTCGGAGGAGAACGCGGTAATCGCCAGGATTGCCGTTTGCGGACTGTGGTGTTTGATCTGTCGGGTGGCCTCGACGCCGTCCATGATCGGCATCTGCAAATCCATGAGAACAACATCCACCTCGTGAGAGGAGCAGTAGCTTACTGCTTCCTGTCCATTTTGTACGGAATTTAATAACAAAATGGCATCGTCTGTTGCTAGGATTGTGCCCAAGGCACGCCGGATGAGCGGTTCGTCGTCCGCAATCAGAACTCTGACTTGCTCCATGGGTAATTCAACTTCCTTTGCGGGAACCGAAAAAGTGGCTGCTTAGTGTCGAAGTATATAAGTTCTAGCGTTGGGGATGGATTATGAAACTCGTATATGCAGCAGCTGCACTGGCCTTGGCTATCTCGCCAATTGCCGCCGTTCAGTCCGCCGCACCCGCCCAGGCCGCACCGGCCGTGGCACAGGCAGGACCTCCGGTGGCTTCGCCGGCCGGTTGGGCAACCGACTTCTCGAAGTGGGTCTGCAAGCGCTACGGAGTGTCTTGCTAATCAGCCTTTCGTTGGCTTACCGCTTAGGCCCGGTTTAGAGTGCGCATGAGTTTACGAACAAAATTGCACCTAAGCCGGGTCTTCGGCGGTAGGAACCTGATTATTTGGCTCGGAATACTCGCTCTCGCAGCTGTAACGCTTACCGAGATTGTAACGTTGCTACAGAACGGCATCGGAAACAGTGATGGGCGAGTGATCCGAGCTGCTGGCTTTGCGGTCCTACTTATAATCATTCTTGCTCTGGCTTACAGGTTTGTGTGGGCTTCCCTTGGCGCCTACATTGCGATGTTGTTTTTTGCCTTTGGCAATGGGGAACAATTACTTCTTCTTGTTGCTTCACTCGGTATTTTTACCGCCTTGGTCGCAAGCGTTGATTCTGCGCTCGTCCGAAACATCTACCTGTCATTGTTAGTGGTTTGGATGTTGCAGTTTGCCATCCGTGCTCAGGATGACGCAATCACGCTAGTCGTACAAATTCCCGTAGTTATTCTTGCTTTTATGACCTCACGCAGCATCTTTGTGCTGCTCGAGAAGAACCAGCAGAGCGTGAAACAGATGGAGAGACTGCGGGAGCGTACAGAGAACGCTATTCGTGATGAGCGCAAGAACATCGCGCGAGATCTTCATGACATCGTCGCCCACGACATCACCATCGTGGCGATGCAGTCAAAAGCCGCAAAATTTGCAAATGACGCTAATACGTCGCGTGAAGCGATCGACGTGATCTCTAAACTCAGTTCGGAAACCTTGCACGATCTACGGCTAATGCTTAATGTGCTCCGTAGCGACGGAACCATGAGTGATATCGGGGCAGATCTCAACGGGAAACCATCGGCAACTACCATCCAAGCCCTCCAGGGAGTAACGGTTTTCTCCCAGCGTCTCAGAGATGCTGGGTTCGACGTGGAGACTGACGTCGACGAACAAGAAATTACTGAATTACCACGCTCGGCACATACTGCCCTCTATCGAGTGATGCAGGAAGCAACTACCAACATCATCAAACATGCTGAGCCTGGTAGCCAATGCTCCATTTCGCTCAAACGCCGCGGAGACACTGCGGTGCTGCGCATGGTGAATCAAGTGATGACTAGCAAGAAGATCGCCACCAACGACGCGTTGTGGGGTGGCAGTGGTCTCATTGGCATGGAAGACCGCATGCGGGCTTTCGGAGGCCAATTTGAGGCCGGAAAGCATGCTCACCAGTGGATTTTGGTCGCTGAGATCCCCTTCTGACCCACCCCCTCCTACTTAAGTACTATTTCGCTTCACAGAATGACGGGTTAAGTTAGATATGTATCGGTGAAGACCGATCACCGCGGAAGACGAATGACGGGGTTTTGCGAGTGGCTCCTGATTTTATCCGCAGTGATTAAAAGGTACGTTGCGTGTACTACGGAGTGTAACTTTCTCGGTGATGTGCCCCCATCGCATGCCGTGTCCGAGAGTACATGCAACGTACCTTTTATAACGCCCAAACGCATTCTGCGTGTGCTTCCACTCACAATCGGTTGCACGGATCCCCAATGATGGCGAACTGTTGAGTTGTAAACGAATTCGCCCCTGAAGGAGACCCCGTGACCCAGCAGGCATATGCCACGGCCCACGACGCATACACCATCGATCCCGCAGCGATGGATCAGCTGTTTTTCGAAGCCCGCAGCGCTAATTCCTTCAGTGGCGAACCCGTATCCGATGAATCCCTCGAAGCCATTTACGATGCCATGAAGATGGGTCCGACGCTGATGAACAATCAGCCGCTGCGCATCAGTTGGATCAAGAGCGATGAAGCGCGCAACGCCATCGCCGCTACCATGTCCGGCTCAAATGCTGCCAAGGCGCTGGCGGCCCCGGCCCTGGCGGTGTTGTCCTTCGATCCGGAATGGCATGAACAGTTCCCCAAGTTCTTCCCGCACGCCCCGGAACGCAAGGCAATGTTCGAGGACGCCGAGTCTCGTGCCGCCGTGGGCAGCAGCAATGCCTGGCTGCAGGCGGGCTACTTCCTGATGGCTGTGCGCGCAGTAGGCCTGGCCGCCGGACCGATGGGTGGATTTGACCATGCAGCTGTGGACGCGGCCATTAACGAAGAAACGGGCCACAAGTCCTTCATGATCGTCAACGTCGGCAAGCCGGGCGCCAATGCCTGGATGGAGCGCCTGCCGCGCCATGAGGCGAAGTTCGCGGTGCGCAACCTCTAGCAAGAAGTACAGGTGGGGGCGCGGTCCATGTTCGGACCGCGCCCCCACCTGTATCAGACGTCCTGTTCGTGGGACTGTTTGCTAGTCCTGTTCTGGGGCCTCGGATTCGCCGCTGAGCAGCCGTTCGGATACCTTCTCCAGCGCGCGTTCCAGCGGGCCGCGAACGACTTCTGGCACCTCGATGAACTCGTCGATGACCACCAGGCCCTCGCGTTCGAAGCAGCGCAGCACGCGCTCAACTTCGGGTATGGTCGATTCCAGCTTGGGAATCAGGTGATGTTGTTCCTCGGGCAAGTCATCCTTGCCCGGTACTTGCAACGCGAACTCGGCACGCGGCTGGTTGGACGAGGCGGCATTGCTCAAGACGCCGGCCACCATCTCGGCCACCTCGCCTTGACCGGGAACCGCCAGAGCATTGGTGAGCACGTTGGAGAAGATAACTTCGGCGACGAGCTCCTTGATCAGCCGGGCGCCTGGGCCGGTGGCGGCGTTCAGGGCGTCCCGCAGGCTCTCGGTGGGCACTGCGTTGGGCGCATCGTAACGCAGCATGGCCGTTCCAATCAGGGCATCCCAGTAGGCCGAAAGCCGTGGAATCTGGCCGAGGGAGGAAACTGCCGTTCCATCGGCCGGTTCCCAATCCTTTACTGGGTCCGTGGCGGCCCCATCAATCCGCACGTCCATGCCCAAGGCCGCGGCGGCCTGCTGCAGCTGCTCGCCGTGCAGCACGCCACTGGGGTCTGTCGGCTGACCCGCGCCAACCCACGCCACCAGCTCCCGCGCGGCGAAGACCAGCGGCAACTGCTCCAGTGCGGCGTTGGCCTCGTCGTCCTCCATGAAGGGCACGACGATGGGGGAGTCTCCGGCCATGCGGGAAAGGAACTCGAAGCTGGCTTTGAAGTCCTCGACGCTGCCGCCGAAGTGGGCGCTTTGACCCAGGAAGACCAGGTACTGCTTCAGCAGCCCGGCGCTGGCCTTGAGCACTTCCTCACCCAACGAGCGCAGGTGCCCGAGTTGCTCACCCAGGGCTGTGGAATCCAGGGTTGTCACATCGACTTCCTTGCGCAGCTGCGCATGCACGGTCAGCAAGGTGGTCAGCCCCTCCAGCGCGGCGCGGGTTTCGGTGGCAGACTCGTGCTGGAAGTGGCGGTACAGGGCCTGCTTGAAGGGCTGCAGGGCCTGGCGGACCTCGGTTTCGAAGGGTACCGAGCTCGCGCCGGGGCGGCGCGCGGGGTGGCCCTGGGCGGTCTTCTTCTTGTGCGGTTTGCGTGATGCCATGACGGGCGCGCGGTCCTTTGCGTAGGTTGGCAGTAAGAATCTGATTCCAGTCTACGCAGGCGGTTCTTAGCCCCGATGGGCTCCATCGGCGGGCTGGAATTCCAAAACGTGGAAAACATCAGCAAAACATCGGTATTCGGAGCAGAGGCGGCAAAAGCCCCTTGAGCGCCGCAAATATTGCGGTATTTCCCAAGTTTTGCTCCAAAAAATTCAGTGTAGCTTGGAATGTGGTCTGGATCACCGTGGAATCTCCAGTCCGCGTTGCAATCGGGCGGCAAAACCGAGACAGTGAGTGCAAAGTTATTCCCTTGTGTCTTCAGGGGAAGTAAAAGATTTTCGTTGGTTTCCAAGGAGTGTGGATCATGGCCAAGGGTGCTGCCCCGGATCATGTAGTTATAGTCGGCGCGGGCTTCGTCGGCCTGTCGACCGCCTGGTACCTCCAGGAGCAGGGTGTGAAGGTCACGGTCGTAGACCGCGGCGGTGTCGCCTCCGGTGCATCCTGGGGCAATGCCGGCTGGCTGACCCCGGCCCTGACCCTGCCGATTGCAGAGCCCTCGGTCTTCACCAACGGGCTGAAGATGATGTTTGACCCGGCCTCGCCGCTGTACATCCCGCTGAAGGCCGACGCCAAGCTGATCCGCTTCCTGCTCGGCTTCGCCTGGCACAGCACCCCGAAGAAGTGGGAGCAGGCCATGCGGACCTTCTCCGAGATCGGCACCAGCGGCCTGGACGCCTTCGACGAGATTTCCGAATCCACCTCGGCCGGCCCGGGCGTGCACGAAACCACCACTCCGGCCAACCCGTTCCTCACCGGCTTCCGCACCATGGCGGACCGCGACGGGCTGCTGCACGAATTCGAGATGATCCACAAGACCGGTGGCAGCGTGGAATACGACCTGCTGACGGGCGATGAGCTGCGCGGCATCGAACCGACCCTGTCGGAGAACGTCGTGGCCGGCATTGCCATCAAGAACCAGCGCTTCCTGAACCCGCCGAAGTACATGGCTTCGCTGGCGGAGTCCGTTCAGGCCCGCGGCGGTGACATCATCGGCTCGTTCAACGTCACCGATGTGCGGGACAACGGCGGCTCGGTGACCGTCATCGGTTCCGAGGGCCGCGCAATCACCGCGGATCACGTGGTCATGGCCACCGGTGCCTGGATGAACGACCTGACCAAGAAGTTCGGCGTGAACGTCGTCGTGCAGGCAGGCCGCGGCTACTCCTTCACGGTCAAGCCGGAGCACATGCCGACCCACCCGATTTACTTCCCGGCACAGCGCGTGGCCTGCACCCCTCTGGGGGACCGCTTCCGCATCGCCGGCACCATGGAGTTCCGCGACGCCAACCACAAGCTCGAGCCCAAGCGCATCGAGGCCATTGTGGCGGCCGCGAAGCCGGTCTACACCGGCATCAACTGGGAGAACCGCCAGGAGGAATGGGTTGGCGGGCGTCCCTGCACCGCCGATGGCCTGCCGCTGATCGGGCAGACCAACTCCTCGCGCGTCTCCGTTGGTGGCGGACATGGCATGTGGGGCGTGGCCCTGGGTCCGCTGACCGGCAAGATCCTGGCCTCGCAGATCACCGGCCAGTCGGTGCCCGCGGTGGCCCGTCACTTCAACCCGTTGCGCAAGGGCTTCTAAGACCAGTAATCGGTCGAAGACCAACACGCATTCTGCCTCGCGGCCGGAGCCTCACCTTGGGGGATCCGGCCGCGAGGCCGTTTAAGAGCCCGGCCCCGAGGCTCGGGTCGCCCCGGAGCGCCGGGGCCGGGAACCTTCAAGGTGTTGCGCGGTCAGTGGTGGCGGCGACCGGAGCCGCGCAGGATGGCCCGGTATCCTTCCCGATAATTCGGGAAGGTCGGCTCCCAGCCGGTGGCGCGCAAGCGTGCGTTGCTCAGCCGCCGGTCGGCCCCACTGCCGGGGGCCTCCTCGCTGGCGGGTGGCAGCGTGGTGCCCAATAGGCCGGCCAGGTGCTCGTAGACCTCGGCCAGCTGGGCCGGCTCGTTGTCGGTGGCCAGGTAGAGCTCGTCGATATCGGAGCCAAAGTGCGCCAGATGCACCACGGCCTTGGCCAGATCGTCGCGGTGGACCCGGTTGGTCCACTGCGAGCTTCGCGGCAGGCGGGCCTTGCCCTCGCGCAGGGAGTCAATCAGCCGGGTGCGCCCCGGTCCGTAGATGCCCGAGGCGCGCAGGATCGTGACCGGCAGGGCTGAATCCAGCAGGTAGTCCTCGGTGCGGGCCAGGACCTTGGCGGTTTCCCGCCGCGGCTCCTTGGGGTGTTGCTCGGTGACCCACTGCCCGTCGTTGCCGGCGTTCACCGCCGTGGAGGAAATGTAGAACAGCCTGCGCAGCGCGGGAGCCTGTTGTTGCAGGGCGGTGACCAGGTGCCGTGCCGCCTGCAGATAGCTGTGCTCGTAGCCTGCGGCGTCGCGGCTGGCCGGGACCGGGGTGAACAGCACGACCTCGGTGTCCGGGTCGATTGGCGGCAGCTGCCCGCTGGCCACATCCACCTGCTGCCCGTGAAAGGTTGGCGGCAGCTTCTGCGGATTGCGCCGCCAGGCGGTGACATGGGCTCCGCGGGCCTGGAAGCGGAAACCGGCTTCCGTGCCCACGTCCCCGCAGCTGATCAGTAGTACCTTCACGAATGCGGCTCTCTTCCCCCGGGTGCAATCTTGGCAGGCGCGCCGGCCGACGGCCGTGGTGCGCGAATCCTGCCTGCTTACAGCATAGACACTGCGGCGTGTTTCCTTGCTAGAATCACAGTATTCGAATATGTGTACGAAAAGTGGTGGGCGATGGCTGCGAAGGATCCGCTGGTTCCCGAGGCCAGCAGCAGCGGGCCGGTCGGCGCGGTGCAGGCCATGGGGTTCCCCTCACCGGCGCGCGACTACTTCGACGGCGGGCTGGACCTGAACCGGCTGCTGATTACCGACCGCGTCTCCACATTCATCATGCGGGTCGCCGGAGGGGCGATGGTCTCCGCGGGGATCCATGACGGGGATGAAATCATCGTGGACCGCTCCCGCTCGGTCCAGCACGGCAGCGTGGTGGTGCTGAGCCTCAATGAGCAGATGCTGGTGCGCCGCTGGCAGGTGGAGCGGGGCCGGGTCGGGCTGCTCAGCGACGAGTCGGCCCAGCCGCAGTGGCTGGGTGAGCATGACGAGGTCGAGGTGTTCGGCGTCGTGACCAGGTGCCTGCATTATGTCCGCTGACCCATCCGCACAGGCCGGCGAGCACATCGCCCTGGTGGACGTGAACAACTTCTACGTTTCCTGCGAACGGGTTTTTGACCCCACCCTGCGCAACCGGCCGGTGGTGGTGCTGTCCAACAACGACGGGTGCGTGGTGGCCCGCTCCGCCGAGGCCAAGGCCCTGGGCATCACCACCGGCCAACCCTACTTCCAGGTCCGCGACCTGCAGCGCAGCCACGGGCTGGCGGTGCGCTCGAGCAACTACGAACTGTACGGGGACCTCTCGGCCCGGGTCATGGAGGTGCTGGCACGCTTCGGAACCTGGCAGGAGGTGTATTCCATCGACGAGTCCTTCCTGGGGTTGACCGGGTCCCTGCAGCAGGTGCAGCGCACGGCCGCGCAGATTAGGGCGGCCCTGCAGCGTTCGGTGGGGGTGCCGGTCTGCGTGGGGGTGGCCGCCACCAAGACGCTGGCCAAGTTCGCCAACCATGTGGCGAAGAAGAACCCCGGACTGCAGGGGGTCTGCGTGGAGCAGCTGATGGACCCGGAGGTGGTGGCGCGGATCAAGTCCCTGGTTCCGGTCACCGAGGTGTGGGGTGTGGGACGCAAAACCGGCAGGAAACTGGCCGGGATGGGCATCGTGAGCATCGCCGACCTGGCGGGCGCGGACCCGCAGCTGATCCGCAAGAGGTTCTCCGTGGTGCTGCAGCGCACCGTTTTTGAACTGGGCGGAACCCGCTGCATCGGCCCGGTGGAGGAGCGTGCCGACAAGGGGCAGGTGATGTTCACCCGTTCCTTCGCCCACCCGGTGACCAGCCGGGAGCAGATGCGCGAGGTGATGAGCTTCTACGCCCAAAAGGCCGCGGCGCGCCTGGCGCGGGAGGGGCGCTACGCCGCACTGCTGACGGTGATGGCCGGAACCAGCCGCTTTGCCGCCGGCCCGGCCTCCTTCCCCTCCACCCAGGTGCGTCTGCCGCAGGCGACCCGGGACCCGATCCTGATCACCCGGCTGGCGGTGCAGGCGATGGAGGGGCTGATGGAGCCCGGCACGGAGTATGTGCGTGGCGGGGTGATCCTCTCCGGGCTGAGCGACCGGCCCGAGGCCACGCAGCTGGACCTGCAGTGGCAGGACGCGGCACCGGCACCGCAGGGCGCCGGGGACAGCGGGGAAACACTGAGCCAGATGGTGCAACAGGTGACCGAGCGTTTTGGCAGCAAGGCGATCGGGCTGGGACGCAGCGGGCTGGCCGGGGATCCGGACTGGGCGATGCGCCGCGAGCACATGTCCCCGCGCTTCACCACGAACTGGGATGAGCTGCCCACGGTCCGGGCCTGAATCCGGTTGCCGCGCGGCCGGGGCCGGACGGGGGTGCCACAATGAGAGCATGAGGTTTCCCCGGCGTGCACCACAGTCCCTGGCCCTG
>NZ_JAVGCZ010000029.1:0-36102 GCF_052928425.1 Glutamicibacter sp. BSL13 | reverse complement strand
GCGCTGCGGGCCATGGTTTCCGGCTCCGGACCCACCCTGGCGCTGCTGGTGCGCGACGCCGAGCACGCCCGCGAAGTCATGGCCCAGCTGGGCGATGAGGTCGGGGTCGCCACCCTGGCCGTGCAGGCCCCCGCGCCCGGGGCGCGGATCGTCCACAGCCAGTAGCCTCCCGCCCTTCCCATCCCCGCCCTTCCCCGGTAGGCTTGCGCGAACACCCAGCCCCCGTGGGGGCGGATCAGGAGGATGGGATCTGATGCAGGCCTGGCCCCGCAACGCGGCTCTGACGCTGCTGCTGATCGCCCTGGCACTGTTGGCCGTCTTTCAATGGCTGCCGGCGTTGCTGCTCTTCCCCGCCGCCGGTGCCCTGCTGGTTTGGAACCAGGCGCCGCGCACGGGCCAGCGGCGTGGCGAATACTGAATTCCTTGCGCCGTTCAGGCGGCGGAACGCGGCCATTGCCAGGAAGGTGTCGCCCGCCTACGCTTAGCTGCAAGTGGGCCCGTCTTCGCCGGCCCGATGTTGCAACGGGGCGGTGCGTTAGATGATCAACGGGCAGGTTTCACACTGGTGGGAACAACTGGGCAGCCCCCAGCCGCGTCCGGCGCTGCCCGGGTACCTGTCCACCGACGTGGCCATCGTCGGCGGCGGATTCACCGGTCTGTGGAGCGCCTACTACCTGAAAAAGCTGCAGCCGCTGCTGCGCGTGGTGGTGCTTGAACAACGCCACGTCGGCTACGGGGCCTCGGGACGGAACGGAGGGTGGCTGACCAACTCCATCACCGGCGGCCGGCAACGCCACGTGGCCCGCTTTGGTCGCAGTGGCGCCGAGGCGTTCCAGCAGGCCATGAACCGCAGCGTGGACGAGGTCATCGACGTCTGCCGGGCCGAGGGGATCGACGCCGACATTCAGCGCGGCGGGGAATTCCAAGTCGCCTACACCCCGGCCCAGGAGGCCCGGCTGCGCGCGGATTTTGCGTCCGAGCGCAGCTGGGCGCACACCGACGTGCAGCTGCTGCAGGCCGCAGAGGCCCGCGCCCGGATCAACATTGCCGGAACCCGGGCGGCACTGTGGCACCCGCATGCGGCGCGGATCCATCCGGCAAAGCTGGTGACCGGACTGGCCGCGGCGGTGGAACGGCTCGGGGTGGAGATCTACGAAGACACCCGGGTCACCGAGATCCTGCCCCACCTGCTGCACACCAGCCACGGCAGCGTCGCAGCCGAACACATCGTGCGGGCCACCGAGGGGTTCACTGCGGCCCTGCCCGGGCTGCGCCGGCTGTGGCTGCCGATGAACTCCTCAATGATTGTGACCGAGCCGCTGCCGCCAGCGGTGTGGGATGAGCTGAACTGGTCCAAGGGGGAGGTGTTGGGGGACTACGCGCACGTGTACATGTACGCCCAGCGCACCGCCGATGACCGGATCGCCATCGGGGGCCGCGGGGTGCCCTACAAATATGGGTCCCGCACCGACCTCGATGGGCGCACCGCGTCATCGACCGTCGCGGCATTGAGCGGCATCCTGCACCGCTTCTTTCCCGTCACCAGCCAGGCACGCATCGAGCACGCGTGGTCCGGGGTGCTGGGCGTGCCCCGGGACTGGGCGGCAACGGTGGGCCTGGACCGGGACACCGGGCTGGCCTGGGCTGGGGGATACGTGGGTACGGGGGTGAGCGCCACCAATTTGGCCGGACGGACCCTGGCCGACTTGATCCTGGGACGCGACAGCGAGCTGGTGCACCTGCCCTGGGTGGATCGCCAGGCCCGCCGATGGGAGCCCGAGCCGCTGCGCTGGCTCGCCACCACCTCACTATATGCGGCCTATCATGCCGCCGACCGGTCTGAGGCCGCCGGACGTGAACGCACCTCGCCGATTGCCCGGATCGCCGATCTCATCACCGGCAAATCTTGAGCTGTTCAATCCGAAATTCGAACATCTGAGATCCTTCCCAGTTAACGGAGAGAGCTTGTTCGCGCTATCCTCCTTAAGAACGATGGCGAACTGTGAGGATCACGAGTACTGTGACCTGAAGTGATTTATTGTTCTGGGATCGGTTATTTTTTGCGACCATTGCAGTGGACATCATGGCCCGTGCAAACCCTGGAATAAGTTATCGAACACCTGCCTAAGGAGAACTATGGAAGAGCGCGTGGCTTTGCGCCAAACTCCGTATCCAATCCCCACGCTGGTCATGATGGGCGGCGCACTTCTTGTCGCCCTGATGTCGGTGGACTGGACCGGATCCGGCCAAGAACGCCCGATCTGGGTTTTCCTGCTGCCACCAATCTTCGGGTCCGTCGGAAGCCTGCTTGGCCTCGCTCGCCGGGACTACTCCTGGGCGACCGCTTCGGCTATCCTGGGTCTGGGGCTGCTGCCCATGCCCATCATCCTCACCCTGCTTGTTGACGGAATGTAGCGACCCTGTCAATCCAGCTCCGCCCCGCGCCGGAATTACCGGCGCGCCACGGCGTCAGCCATCTGCTGTACGGTCTGGATCAGCAGCGGACGGGGCATCGCGAAATTCATGCGGAGAAAACCCTCCAGGCCGGAACCGCACTCCGCACCGTCCACCACCGCCACCTGGGCCTGCTGCAGCATGAACTGCTGGGCATTGGGCGGCAGGCTGAGCCCGCTGGTGTTCAGCCAGGCCAGATAGGTGCCTTGCGGCGCAAGCCAGTCAATGCCCGGCAGTTGCTCGGACAGCAGTTGCCCCAGCAGGTCACGGTTGCCCTGCAGGTACTGCAGCACTTCATCGCGCCAGGCAGCACCATGATCATAGGCCGCCACGGTCGCCCGCATGCCCGGCAGGGAAGCGCCATGGGTGATGAAAAAACCGTACTCCTGCCAGCGCTCAAGATCTTGCAGATTTGAGAAGATCAGCTGCGCGCACTTCAGGCCGGGAATGTTGAAGGTCTTGGACGCCGCGGTCGCAGTGATCGCCTGGCGCGCCGCGGCCGAGTTAACCGAGGCGTAGGGCAGATGATCCCGTCCGTCAAAGCTGATGGACGCGTGGATTTCATCGGAAAATACCCGTGCGTCGTGCCGGGCCACGATGGCCGAGAGCTCCTCCAGCTCGGTGCGCGAGTACATTTTCCCAATGGGGTTGTGCGGGTTGCACAGAATCACCAGGCCGCCAGCCGGGGCCAGTGCCGTGTCGATGGCGGCCAGATCCATGTGCCAGCCGTGCTCATCCCGCAACATCGGCACTTCAATGACCCGCCGCTGGCGCAGACGCGGGAACTTCAGGAACGGCATGTAGGCGGGGGTGGGCAGCACCACCGGCGCCTCGGGATCAAGGAAATAATCCAGCACGCCGCCCAGCCCGGCCAGCACGTCTCCGGTCGGCACGATGTTCTGCACGCCAGGGGCCCAACCGAAGTTCGTCGAATAGTAGTCATTGGTGGCCCGGGCCAGCTCGTGTTCCAGCCACGGGGGAGCGTAACCGGTCAGTTCGGAGGAGGCATACTCCTCCAGCGCCGTGCGAATTGGCGCAGCCAGACCAAAATCCATCTCCGCCACCCAGGCGCCCATGGCGTCGGGAAAACCTGTCCACTTCAGGGACCCGCCCGATCGTAGGGACTGAACACTGCGTTGGTCCCACTGCTTCCAATGCTCCGTCATCAGTCCACCCCGTCCCTAGTTGTACACCCGGAACGCGACTTCGCCCCCGGCAGCGGGGTCGATGCCGCCCAGCACCCGATCCACCACCTGGGCCCGTGCCTGTTCCTCAATCGGGTCTTCACTCAGCCGGGTGAGGTACTCCCGGTGCTCAGACAGCGCAGCGATCGCGGCGGTGATATCGGCCTCGCCGACCGGAACGTAGTGGGTGGGGCTCTCGTCGGCAAATACCGCGATCATCCGCACGCCGGTCCAGACCGGTTCCTCCAGGTCCGGAAAGATCCAGGAGTTCGCGGCATCGGAGACCGAATCCAGCACTGCCCGGCCGACCGCCTGATGGTCAGCCGAGTTGCGGTTCACTCCACCAAAGGCCCGATCGAAGTTTAGGGTGATGACGACGTCAGGACGGTAGGCCCGGATTTTCTGGGCGAATTTGCGTCGCATCTGCAGGCCGTATTCCAGGCGGCCATCCGGCATTCCGAGGAATTCGAGGTTTTGCACCCCAACATGTCCGATGGCCCGCTGTTGTTCAGCTTCACGCAGTGGACCGGACTGTGCCGGTGCGATGCCCTCGATGCCTGCCTCGCCGGAGGTCGCCAGCACGTAGCTGACTTCCTTGCCTTGCCCGGTCCAGCGATTGACCGCCAGCGCGGTTCCGTATTCGGGGTCATCGGGGTGGGCCATCAGCACCAGGGCCCGGTTCCAGTCCTCATCAAACAGTTCTAGGCTCATGCCGCGATTCTTCCCGATAAGCGGTGACTTGCCAATACTTCAAAAAAATCGCCAGAAACCAGAAACAGGCGCCGTCCTGCTTGGGTTCCAGTCCAAGGCCTTTGCTTTAGCGGCCCATCAGGGAGGGAAGATAGCGATTCTGGTGCACTGCATGTTAACGAGCTGCCCGTCGGGACGGAGGAATTGCGGACCGTTGGGGTAGTGTCAGCCGTGCCGAGGTTGCTGAGACTAGTCCGAAGACAGCAAGGAACGCGTTGGCCGTCGTCCTGTGTGGAAGCCGTCGTTCGGTCAGTGCTCTGTCGGCTGACCAGCTACCGTTTCATGAAGTGCTCGACCCGGAGGGATCATGAAAGAAACCAACTATGACCATTTCGCCGCTGCGTATTCCACGGAAAACCAGGGTAGCCTGCTCAACGCGTACTACGAGCGACCGGCCATGCTTGAACTTGCCGGAGGCGTTGAGGGGCATCAGGTACTGGATGCCGGATGCGGATCTGGCCCCCTCATGGAAGAGCTGCGCAATCGGGGCGCCAATGTTGTTGGCTTCGATGCCAGCGCAGCCATGATCGACCTCGCCCGCAGCAGGCTCGGTTCGGCGGCAGATTTGTCGGTTGCAGACCTTAGCCGGCCACTTTCCTATTCCGATGATTCATTCGACGAGGTAATGGCATCCCTGGTTCTTCATTACCTGAAAGATTGGGTGGCGCCGCTTAGGGAATTTCGTCGCGTGCTTCGGCCCGATGGGCGGTTGATCGTATCCGTCAATCACCCAATCCTTTACCCGTGGACTCGCCCGGGCCAAGACTACTTCAAGCTCACCCGGTACAGCGATGAACTCACCTTCGACGGTCAATCCGCGAAGCTCACTTACTGGCACCGCCCGCTGCACATGATGACCGACGCCTTTTCGGAAGCTGGATTTCGAATCGAGGTGCTCAGCGAGCCAGGGTATTCGCCCGAAGCTCCCGCGGAAATCATTCCGCCTCAGTTCAAGGACCGAACCGCGTTTTTGAGTTTCATCTTCTTCGTTCTACGTCCCGAGGGGTAGCGAGAAAGCCGCCAGCAGCCGCCTCCGGTGCTCAACCGACGATCTCTGAAAGTTCCAGCCAGCGTTCCTCAAGTTCATCGACCTGCTCCTGCAGTTCCCGCAATTCGGCCGTGAACTTTCCCAAGGCCTCATAGTCGCTTTGATCGTGCGCGGCCATCTTCTCGTGCAGCTTGCCGATCTTCTCGTTCAGCTGGCCCACCTTGCGCTCGTTGGCGTTCATTTCCTTCTGGGCCGCACGGATCTCGGCACCCGAGGGGCCAGCGGTCTTGGGCACCTGCGCTGCCCCGGCCTCGGGCTTGGCTCCGGAGCCGGATTCCTGGGCCTCGCGCAAACGCAGGTATTCATCGACGCCGCCTGGCACGTGGCGGAAGTGCCCTTCAAGGATTGCGTACTGCTGATCCGTGACGCGCTCCAACAGGTAGCGGTCGTGGGAAACCACAATCAGGGTGCCCGGCCAGGAATCGAGCAGGTCTTCCAGGGCGGCGAGCATGTCGGTATCCACATCGTTGGTGGGCTCATCCAGGATCATCACGTTCGGTTCGTTCATGAGGATCATCAGCAGCTGCAGGCGCCGGCGCTGTCCGCCGGAGAGCTCGGCGACCTTGGTGGACAGGTGCGCCCGGGAAAAGCCCAGGCGCTCCAGCAGCTGTGCCGGGGTCAGATCCTTGCCATCGACGTTAAAAGCGGTGCTGAAGCGGGAGAGCACCTCACGAACCTTGTCCTGGCCAATTTTCTGAAGTTCCCGAAACTGCTGGTCCAGTACGGCCAGCTTCACGGTCTTGCCCCGCTTGATTCGCCCGCTGCTGGGTTCCACGGTGCCGGCAATCAGGCCCAGCAGGGTGGATTTACCCGCGCCATTGGCGCCCAGGATGCCGGTTCGTTCGCCCGGACCGATCCGCCAGGTGAACGGCTTGAGGATTTGCCGGCCGTCAAAGCTGACCGACGTGTCGATCAGGTCCACCACATCCTTGCCGAGCCGGGCGGTGGCCATCTTCTTCAGCTCGATCGGGTTGCGGACCTCTGGCACATCGGTGATCAGCTGGTTGGCCGCCTCGATGCGGAACTTTGGTTTTGAGGTGCGGGCCGGGGCGCCGCGGCGCAGCCAGGCCAGTTCCTTCTTCATCATGTTCTGGCGCTTGGATTCGGTCACCGCTGCAATCCGGTCACGCTCCACCCGCTGCAGCACATAGGCCGCATAGCCGCCCTCGAAGGGCTCGACGATCTGGTCGTGCACTTCCCACGTGGTGGTGCACACCGCATCCAGGAACCAGCGGTCGTGCGTGACCACCATCAGCCCGCCGGTGTTCTTGGCCCAGCGGTGGTTCAGGTGCTGTGCCAGCCAGGCGATGCCCTCCACGTCCAGGTGGTTGGTCGGCTCGTCGAGGATGATCACGTCCCAGTCCTCGACCAACAGCGCGGCCAGTGCCACCCGGCGACGCTGACCGCCGGAGAGCGTGGATATCTTCGCTTCCCATTCCAGGTCGGAGACCAGCCCGGCGATGATGTCGCGGATCTTGGGGTCCGAGGCCCATTCGTGTTCGGCCTGGTTGCCCACGACCGATTCGCGCACTGACAGGGCCTCGTCCAGGGTGTCGGCCTGATCCAGGGCCCCCACCCGCAGCCCCGAACGCTGGGTGACCCGGCCCGAGTTGGGCTCCAGCCGTCCGGCAAGCATGCGCAGCAGCGAGGACTTGCCGTCGCCGTTGCGCCCCACCACGCCGATGCGGTCGCCGTCGGAAATGCCGATGGTTACCGAATCAAAGACGGTGTGGGTGGGATATTCCAGATGCAGGGCTTCGCCCCCGAGTAAATGTGCCACGTCTCCAGTCTACGAACCGGTACCAAATCGATGAATACCACCTCCATGACGCGATTGAGACTGTGCCGCTTGTCACAGGCTGCGGATGGGGCGAATGCCGGAATGACCAGTCTGCGCGTGTGGGCGTAAGCGGCGAAGGGGGTCTGGGAACAAGGGAACTCGGGCAGGGGAGAAGCGTGTGCTCCCCTCGTCTTAAAGACGCAGGAATCCCGTGCGGGGCACGGCGATTTGTGATTTCACTACGCGCGGTGATCATGGCAGAATAATGAACTGTGCTTGACCCGGGCAGCCGGTGCCGGAGCACGATCCGCCCTGGTGTAATGGCAACACGCCAGCCTTTGGAGCTGTGCATTCTAGGTTCGAATCCTAGGGGCGGAACTCACGGCCAGTATGGCCCTGCCCACTGCGTTCATGCGATGTTCATTCCGCGCGCTAGACTATCCCATGGGTTTCTCAATATAGGCACGAGAGCCTTGAAACGACATCGCAGGAGAACACAACTTGAGCGATCAGGTCAACGCACCAGTAGCTGTCATCGTCCTCGCCGCAGGCGCCGGTACCCGAATGAAATCGGCGAAACCCAAAATCATGCACGAGATCGCCGGTCGCTCCATGGTGGTCCATGCATTGCACGCGGCAGCGGCTCTGGAACCGAAGAACCTGGTCGCCGTGGTGCGCCACCAGCGTGATCTGGTCGCCGCGCACATCCTGGACCACTTCCCGCAGCTGACCATCGCGGATCAGGACGAGGTGCCTGGCACCGGCCGCGCCGTGCAGCAGGGACTGCAGGCCGTGGACGGATACCTGGAGGGCACTGTCGTGGTGACCTACGGGGATGTGCCGCTGCTGACCAGCGAAGTCCTCAAGGACCTGGTTGCCGTCCACGAAGCCCAGGGCAACGCGGTCACCGTGCTGACCACCGAACTGGATGACCCCACCGGCTACGGCCGAATCCTGCGCGACGCGCAGGGGGATGTCACCGCGATTCGTGAACAAAAGGATGCGACCGCCGAGGAACTGGCGGTGAAGGAAATCAATTCCGGCATCTACGCGTTCGACGCAGCCATGCTCACCAGCGCGCTGCAGGAAGTGACCACCGAGAACGCGCAGGGCGAAATGTACCTGACCGACGTGCTGGCCATCGCCCGCAACCGCGGCGGCCGGGTGGCCACCGCTCAGATTTCGGACCGTTGGCAGATCGAGGGCGCCAACGACCGCGTCCAGGTCCAGCGCCTGGGCCAGGTGCTCAACGAGCGGCTGTGCGAGCACTGGATGCGCCAGGGCGTGACCATCATCGACCCCTCCACCACCTGGATCGACACCACCGTGGTGCTCAGCCAGGACGTGACCATCAAGCCCGGCACCCAGCTGCACGGCAACACCATGATCGGCACCGGCGCGGTGATCGGCCCGGACACCACCTTGACCAACGTGGTCGTCGGCCAGAACGCCACCGTCAAGCGCACCGACGCCACCGACTCGCGCATCGGGGAAGGGGCCACCGTCGGCCCGTTCACCTACCTGCGCCCCGGCACCGAGCTCGGCTCGGACGGAAAGATCGGCGCCTTCTATGAGACGAAGAACGTCAGCATCGGGCGCGGCTCCAAACTCTCGCACCTCGGCTACGCCGGGGACGCTGAAATCGGTGAGTACACCAACATCGGGTGTGGCAACATCACCGCAAACTACGACGGCGTGAAGAAGCACCGGACCAAGATCGGTTCGCACGTGCGCACCAGCTCGAACACCGTGTTCGTGGCCCCGGTCGAAATCGGGGACGGCGCGTACACCGGTGCCGGAGCCGTCGTCCGCAAGAACGTCCCGGCCGGTGCCCTGGCACTGTCCGTGGCTCCGCAGCGCAACTCCGAAGGGTGGACCCTGGCCAAGCGCCCGGGCAGCGCCTCGGCAGACGCTGCCTTCAAGGCGGCCCTGGACACCTCGGACATCGAGTAGCCAGGCATCCCCCGGAATTTCCTCAGAAACCACCTCTACGTGATAGCGAAGCGAGCGAGAAAGCAAACCCATGAGTGAAATTAGCCATAACGTCGACAAGAAGCTGGTCTTGGCGACCGGCCGCGCCCACCCGCAGCTTGCGGAAGAAGTGGCGAAGGCACTGGACACCGAACTGCTTCCGTTGAACGCCTACGATTTCGCCAATGGTGAGATCTACGTTCGCTCGGACGAGTCGGTGCGCGGCAAGGACGTCTTTTTGATGCAGTCCTATCCGGCACCGCTGAACAACTGGCTGATGGAACAGCTGATCATGATCGACTCGATGAAGCGGGCCAGCGCCCAGCGCATCACCGTGGTCGCCCCGTTCTACCCCTACGCCCGCCAGGACAAGAAGGGCCGCGGCCGCGAGCCGATCTCGGCCCGCCTGGTGGCCGACCTGTTCAAGGCCGCCGGCGCGGACCGCATCATCTCCTGCGACCTGCACACCGCGCAGATCCAGGGCTTCTTCGACGGTCCGGTTGACCACCTCTTCGCTTTCCCGCTGCTGGCCGACTACATCCGCGACATCGTCGAGGATGACAAGATCACCGTGGTTTCCCCGGACACCGGACGCGTGCGCGTGGCAGAGCAGTGGGCCGAACGCCTGGGCGGCGCCCCGCTGGCGTTCGTGCACAAGTCCCGCGATCTGACCATGCCGAACCAGGCCGAGTCCAAGACCGTGGTCGGCCAGGTCAAGGGCCGCACCGCGGTGTTGATTGACGACATGATCGACACCGGCGGCACGATCGCCGGGGCGGTGCGCGTGCTGAAGGAAGCCGGCGCGAAGGACGTCATCATCGCCGCCACCCACGCCGTGTTCTCCGAGCCGGCCTCCCAGCGCCTGGCCGAATGCGGTGCCCGTGAGGTCGTTGTGACCAACACGCTGCCGATCCCGGAGGAAAAGCGCTTCGAGAACCTGACCGTGCTGTCCATCGCTCCGCTGCTGGCCCGCGCCATCAGCGAAGTGTTCAAGGACGGTTCGGTGACCAACCTGTTCGACGGCCGCGCCTAAGCGCAGCTGAACTTCCACGACCGCTGGCCGGCCCCCGCTCCCGGGGTGCCCGCCAGCGGTCTTTGGGAAGGTGCCCGGCGGCCCGGCTCAGTTCACCGCAAAGGGGTCGGCCAGGGTTGCGGCGAGGGAAGCTTCCAGCAGTTCGCGCAGCGCCGCCTGGTCCACACCCTCAAGCCGGGTCAAATACAGGCACGCCTTGCTCGCCCTGTATTTGCCCAGTCGTTCCAGCAGCTGCGGCCACCGCTGGGCAAAGTCGCTAACCAGGTAGATGGTGTGCCGGCTCGCGCCCGGGGCAAAGGCCAGCAACGGGGCCTGCCCACCATGGCCGGTGGCGTACCGGTACTCGTACTGCCCGAAGCCGATAATGCGTCCGGCCCACACCACCGGTTCCTGCCCACTGATCTGTCCGAACAGCTCCAGCAGCTGCTCGGCCTCAGCGCGGCGTGGACCGCTGGCGCGATCCAGAACCGGCCCGACGGGCAGATCCGAGGGTGACATTGCCGGTTCCTTGCCTGCCATGATCGTCCTTCCAAAAAAACAGCTGATTGTTCGCCATCCTATGCGATGACGCGCACCCTTTGGACGGTGCCGGAGCGCTGGCCCACCGACTTGGCGGGCTTCCCGCCGTGTGTTTCCGGCAACAGGTTTTCATCCAGCGCGCAGGCACTGCTAGAATCATTGACTGTGCCCAGGCGAGGGGACCGGCTGTCAAGAGCCGGGACCGTTATCGACAAGGCCGGAAACGCTCGGTGAGAACCACTTCGGTGGGCTTTGTGCCGATGCTTCCCTGGTCCACGCGAGGGCGACAACGAAGCATTGAACAACCGAAGGAGAACACCATGAGCTCTGTAAACCTCGACGCCATCGTCCGCGAAGACTTCGGCAAGGGCGCTGCCCGCCGTGCCCGCCGCGATGCCAAGATCCCTGCCGTGGTCTACGGCGCAAGCTCCCAGCCGCTGCACGTGCTGCTGCCGGCCCAGGAAACCACCCTGGCCGTCCGCGACCGCTCCGTTGAGCTGGTCCTGAACGTGGATGGCAAGGAAGTCAAGACCACCGTCAAGGAGCTGCAGATCAACGCGCTGAGCCGCAACATCGATCACATCGACCTGATGGTTGCCGCCTAAGCAACGCAGCAGACCCATAGCTGATCATCATGAGTGATGAGACCTGGCTGGTAGCCGGGCTCGGGAATCCCGGGCCCGGCTACGCTGGCAATAGACACAATGTCGGGCACATGGTGCTCGACGAAATGGCCTCCCGCGTGGGCGGCAAGTTCAAATCCCATCCTTCACGCGCCCAAATCATCCAGGGCCGCATGGGAATCGGCGGGCCACGCCTCGTGCTGGCCAAGCCCGGCACCTATATGAACCTATCGGGTCAACCGGTGGGCAAACTGGCGAAGTTCTTCTCCGTCAGCCCCGACCACGTGATCGTCGTGCACGACGAGGTCGACATCCCCTTCGAGCAGATCAAGCTCAAGCAGGGCGGGGGAGAGGGTGGACACAACGGCCTGCGGGATATCTCCAAGGCACTGGGCACCAAAGACTACCTGCGCGTGCGGGTTGGCGTAGGTCGTCCACCTGGCCGCATGGAGACCGCGGACTGGGTGCTGCGCGACTTTTCCAAGACCGAACGCGCCAGCCTGCCGCTGCATTTGGACCGTGCGGCCGACGCGGTGGAAAGCCTGATCACCCAGGGCCTGGAACGCACACAACTAAAATTCCACGGCTCCTAAAATACTTAGTCAACCCCGTTTGCTAAGAGTACGCGCAAGCAATCTACCAAGCAGTAATAGTCCAGTTGTGCGCCAAAAAGTATGGCTATATTCTCTCATTCGGCTTCGGTTGAGAGGCCGATGAAGACGCCGACAGCTGACAGGCCTCCCCCAAGTACGGCCTAACTCCCCCAAGAGTCAGTTGTCGGCGTCTTCGCGTTAACGGGCAGGGGCCGCTAACTAAGGACCGGCTTAGGTGTCAGTTCGCGGATGAGGTGGAATAATTAGCCCATGTTCGCTTTCCCTAATCATTGCGCGGGGAGAGGCCACCACCACCACCGGAGGGACACGTGCATTTGGCAAGTAGCACCACTTCGACCCTGCAGCAGCCATTGACGAGTCAGGAAGTCGCGCGGATCAAGGCAGACTTCCAGATTCTCGATCAACCGGTCTCTGGCCACGAGTTGGTCTACCTGGACTCCGGGGCCACCAGCCAAAAACCGCGCTGCGTCTACGAGGCCGAGCAGCATTTCTACGAAACCGCCAACGCGGCGGTGCACCGTGGTGCGCACAGCCTGGCTGTGGAGGCCACCGACGTCTTCGAAAACGCCCGTGCGACGGTCGCCTCCTTCATTGGGGCGGCACCAAACGAGCTGGTGTGGACCTCGAATGCCACCGAGGCGTTGAACCTGCTGACCTACTCCTTCTCCAACGCCTCACTGGGCCGCGGGGGAGCGGAGGCTCGCCGCTTCGCCTTTGGCCCGGGCGACGAGATCCTGGTCACCGAACTGGAACACCACGCGAATCTGATCCCGTGGCAGGAGCTGGCCTTCCGCACCGGCGCCACGCTGCGCTACGTCCCGGTCAGTGATCAGGGGGTGCTGCGCTACGACCTGTTGGACGAGCTGGTCACCGAACGCACCAAGGTGGTCGCCTTCACCCACGTCTCGAACGTGCTGGGCACCGTGATCGACGTCCCGAAGTTCGTGCAGGCCGCCCGCCGGGTCGGGGCCCTGACGGTGCTCGACGGCTGCCAATCGGTTCCACACCTGCCGGTGAACGTGAAGAACCTGGACGTGGACTTCATGGCCTTCTCCGGGCACAAGATGCTCGGCCCCACAGGCATCGGGGCCCTCTACGGCCGGGCCGAACTGCTCGACGCGATGCCCCCGTTCCTCACCGGTGGATCCATGATCACCCTGGTGGACATGGAACACGCCGAATACCTGCCCTCGCCCCAGCGCTTTGAGGCCGGAACCCAGCGGGTCTCCCAGGCCCACGGCCTGGCCACTGCGGCCAGCTACCTGGACGAAATCGGCATGCAGCGCATCGCCGAATGGGAAGAGCGCCTGGGAGGGCTGCTGCTGCAGGGCCTGGCGAACCTTGAAGGCGTGCGGGTCTTCGGTCCCACCGATGCCCCGCGCATCGGCACAGTCCCATTTGAAGTCACCGGCGTGCATCCGCACGACGTGGGCCAGTACTTGGACTCGCGGGGCATTGCGGTCCGGGTGGGTCACCATTGCGCCCAGCCGCTGCACCGGGCCCTGGGTGTCACCGCCACCACCCGCGCCAGCACCTATTTGTACAACACCGAAGAAGACATCGCCCGGCTCATCGAAGCCGTCGGCTCGGTTCGAAAGTATTTTGGAGTCTAAGTGAACGACCTCGATCAGCTCTACCAACAGGTCATCCTGGACCACGCCAAGACGCGCACCGGATCCCCGTTGCAGCAGCCCGGCCAGGGCCACCGGCACGGCGAATCCCACCAGCACAATCCCATCTGCGGGGACCAGATTAAGGTCCGTGTCGAACTGGGCGAGGACGGGGGCCTGCAGACCATCAGCTGGGAAGGGGAAGGGTGCTCGATTTCCATGGCCTCGGCCTCGGTGCTCACCGAGCTGGCCACCGGGCTGAGCCGTGATGAATTCATGGAGCGCCTGGGGCTCTTCCGTGAGATGATGCGCTCCCGCGGAACCGCCATCCCCGATGAGGAGGCCCTGGAGGACGCGGCCGCCTTTGCCGGGGTCTCCAAGTTCCCGGCACGGGTCAAATGCGCCATGCTTTCCTGGGTGGCCGCAGAGGCCGCCCTGCTGGCCGCCAATGGCCAATAGCACGCCGGCAGGCCGTAGCAACGGCGCGGTTCCCGGAGGAACACGTCAGCCCTTGGAAACCGCTGGTTTCCAAGGGCTGACGTGTTCATCAGGATAGTTGCCTTACCGGGCTCACACCCGCAGGAGGCGTGAGCAAATCAGCTGTCCTGCTGGTAGACGTCCGGGACCCCGTCCTTGTTTTCGTCCCGGGTTTCACGTTCGTGGATGACCCGGTAGCGGCGGTTACGCGGCACCAGCCACAGTGCGCCGAGGATCGCGGCGACAAACGATCCGGTAAGGATCGCCACCTTCGCGTGCTCGTAGTGCGGGGACTGCAGGCCGAAGGACAGCTCGGAGACCAGCAGTGAGACGGTGAAGCCGATGCCGGCCAGCAGCGTCACGCCCAGCAGGTCGCCCCACTTGGTGTCCTCATCCAGGGAAGCCTTGGTGAACTTGGTCAGCACCCAGGTCGAACCCATGATGCCGATCGGCTTGCCGACCACCAGGCCGATGACAATGCCCCAGAACACCGGATCCAGGAACAGTTCGCCGGCCGATTCCATGCCCACCACCGAGACGCCGGCGGAGAAGAAGGCGAACACCGGGATCGCGAACCCACTGGACAGTGGCCGGAAGCGGTGCTCGAACTCTTGGGCCAGTCCCCGTCCGCGCCCCGGGTGGCGGCGCTTGACCGGTACGCAGAAGCCCAGCACCACGCCGGCAATGGTGGCGTGGATCCCCGAACCGAAAACGAAGATCCAGGTCAATACGCCCAACGGCAGCAACAGCAGCCAAGCCGCCCAAGCATGGTTAGCGAAGAGCTTGCCGAAGGCGTAGGCCAGGATGGTAAACGCGGCAATCGGGATCAGGGCCAGGCCCAGGTAATTCAGCTTCAGCTCGTCGGTGAAGACAAATGCGATGATCACGATCGCGATCAAGTCATCGACCACGGCCAGGGTCAGCAGGAAGATGCGCAGCGCAGTGGGCAGGGCCGAACCGATGACGGCCAGCACCGCGACCGCGAACGCAATATCGGTGGCGGTGGGAATCGCCCAGCCGCGCAGGGTTTCCTCACCGGCGGAGAAGTTGATGATCGTGTAGAACAGGGCCGGGACCAGTACACCGCCAAACGCGGCCGTCACCGGCACAACGGCGGTCTTGAAACGCCGCAGGTCGCCGATCACGAATTCCTTCTTCAGCTCCAACCCGGTGAGGAAGAAGAAGATGGCCAGCAAGGCATCGGCCGCCCAGTGCCCGAGGGACAGATCCAGGTTCACGCCGAAGATCTCGGGCCCGAAGTGGAAGTCGCGCAACGCGAAGTATGAATCGCTCCAGGGGGTGTTGGCCCAGATCAGGGCGAGAACCGCACCGGCGATCAGCAGCATCCCGCCGACGGTTTCCTTGCGCAGGATCTTGCCGATGCGGATGAATTCGGGATAGCTCGGGCGGGAGAACAGGCGGTGCTGTCCTGGCGAGGGTGTTTGGGGCATGAAGGGTCTCGCTTACTACTTGGATGAACATTTTCCGCCGACCAGACTTCCCGGCACACCAAAGACAACAGTATCGATTTGAGCCGCAGCTCACAAGCAAAGCCCGGCGTCCACCGACGTCGTGGTCACCGGGCCTTGGGCTGGCGGGAAGAACGGACTTACTTCGACAACCAGGCGTTGACCTGGGCTGCCTGCATGTTCAGGGCCTTGCCCAGGTACGGCTCGGCCGCCGAAGCGATCTTGCCGCCAATGAACGGAATGGAGGAGGAGACTTTTGCCTCAATGGCGAAATTGGTGCCCTCGGCGTTCGCGTCCAACGTCTCCGAGCCACTGACGCTCACCGGCACCCCGCCCACCGAGATGTCCACCGTGGCGGTGCGGCTGCCCGAGGCATCCGGGGCGCCCCACTTCTCGGTCTGAGTGACTTCCACGGAGGAGCCAACGAACTTCTTGGCCATGTCCGGCACCCGATCGGTGGGCAACGCGCGCACGGTGATCAGGGTAAAAGCGCCAGCGGTGTCGCCCTGGACGGAGAAGTCGGTCAGGGTTCCCTTGGCCAGGGTGGTCAGGTGCTCGGCGAACTCGCGGTTCGTCAGCGTGGCGATAATGTCGGAAACCGGGTGGGGAATCTGGGTGCTAGCGTTCAGTGCCATGGATGCGTTGCCAATCCTTTGTTATTCGCTGCGGGTACCCACCGGTTAATGTTCCCGGTGAATCGATCACAATCTAGCCTACCGGCCAGCACCGGTTGGGTAGGCTAGGAGGGCATGGCGAAACACCATTTGATCTGTTGCGCGGCCCCCGGAACCCCGAAGGCCGCCCGTCGTGCTGCGCGCATGCCCGTCACCGACATGTCCGCCCCCGACATGCCCAGCGTCGAGCTGCCCCACCCAGAATTGCCGCGAGAGGACCGTTGACTGTCATGACCCTGCACGGACTGCATGATTTCCTGCGCACCGAGACGTCATTCAAGAGGATCCACGAGAACGCCGCCCGACCCTATTCCACGCGCAGCACCGAGATTGAGATCGCCGCGCCCGCCGGGATGCGCGCCATCCTCAGCGCCCAAGTCAGTGACGCGCTGGTCGCCGCCGAGCATGAGGGGGTGGTGCTGGTTGTCACCGCCACCGGGCGGGAGGCCGAGGAGGTCTCCGAATCGCTTGGCGCCTACATGGACCGGGCCTCGGTCGCCGAGTTCCCCTCCTGGGAAACCCTGCCGCACGAACGGCTCTCCCCGCGCAGCGACACCGTGGGCCGGCGCCTGGAGGTGCTGCGCCGGCTGCATGACGGCGATCCGAACCTGAAGGTGATCATCGCCCCGATCCGCGCGGTCCTGCAGCCTCTAGTGCAGGGACTGGGACAGCTGCGCCCGGTGCAGCTGGTGCTGGGGGCCGAACCCGGGTTCGACCAGGTGATCAAGGACCTGGCCGCGGCGGCCTACGCCCGGGTGGACATGGTGACCCACCGCGGGGAGTTTGCGGTGCGCGGCGGCATCATCGACGTCTTCCCCCCGACCCTGGACCACCCGGTGCGCATTGACTTCTTCGGTGACGAGATCGACACCATGCGCTACTTCTCGATCGCTGACCAGCGCTCCATGAGCGACCAGGCGCCGGAGCAGATCACCGCCACCCCCTGCCGCGAACTGCTGATCACCGCGAAGGTGATGAGCCGGGCCGCGAAACTGGCCGATCAGTTCCCCGCGGCCACCGAAATGCTGACGAAGATCGCCGGGGGGATCGCCGTGGAGGGCATGGAGTCCCTCGCCCCGGTGCTGGTGGACAAGATGGTGCCGCTGCTCTCGCTGCTGCCGGCCTCCTCGGTGGCGCTGGTCATGGAGCCAGAACGGGTGCGCACCCGGGCCCACGACCTGAATGAGACGAACGCCGAATTTTTGGCCGCCGCCTGGGCCTCGGCCTCCGATGGGGCCAATGCGCCGCTGGATCTGTCCACCGCGGAGGCCGGGCGCCAGCTGGCCTCGGGCGACTTCGCCTCGTTGAGCGAGACGGTGGAGCACGCCGCGGCGGCCGAGGTTTCCTGGTGGGCGGTGACCTCACTGGGCGCCGATGAGGAACTGGAGCTGGGAGCCGAGACCATCCGGGTGCACGCCCGCGAACCGCGCGGTTACCAGGGGGACATCGAGGAAATGATGGCGTTCATCTCCTCCCGGATCCGCGATGAGTGGCGCCTGGTGGTCGCCACTGAGGGCCCCGGCCCGGCCGCCCGGCTCTCCCAGCTGTTCCACGAATACCAGATCCCGGCCCACCGGGTGGAGCAGATCTCCCAGGACCCCACCCCGGGGCTGATTGAGATCACCCAGGCGCAGGCCGGACGCGGGTTCGTGTTCGATGAGCTGAAGTTCGGCCTGCTCACCGAGGCCGACCTGCTGGGCCGCTCCAGCGCCTACGCCCCGCGCGCCGGCAAGAAGATGACCGCCAAGCGCAAACGCAACGCGGTGGACCCGCTGTCCCTGGTCGCCGGGGACTACATCGTGCATGAGCAGCACGGCATCGGCAAGTTCGTGGAGCTGGTGGCCCGCAAGGTCGCCGGGTCCTCCAAGGACGCCAGGCGCGAATACCTGGTGGTGGAGTACGCCCCCTCCAAGCGCGGCGCCCCCGGCGACCGCTTGTTCGTGCCCATGGACCAGCTGGACACCATCACCCGCTACGTGGGCGCCGAATCACCCAGCCTGTCCAAGATGGGCGGGTCGGACTGGTCGAACACGAAGTCCAAGGCCCGCAAGGCGGTCAAGCAGATCGCCGGGGACCTGATCAAGCTGTACTCGGCGCGCATGGCCAGCCGCGGCCACGCCTTTGGATCCGACACCCCCTGGCAGTCGGAGCTGGAGGAGGCCTTCGCCTATGTGGAGACCCCGGACCAGCTCACCGCCATCAACGAGGTGAAGGCCGATATGGAAAAGCAGGTCCCGATGGACCGGCTGATCTCCGGGGACGTGGGCTTTGGCAAGACCGAGATCGCGGTGCGCGCCGCCTTCAAGGCGGTGCAGGACTCCAAGCAGGTGGCCCTGCTGGTGCCCACCACGCTGCTGGCTTCCCAGCACTACCAGACGTTCACCGAACGCTACTCCGGATTCCCAGTGCGGGTGAAGGCGCTCTCGCGCTTCCAGACCGCCAAGGAAGCCAAGGAGGTGCTCGCCGGGCTTAAGGACGGCAGCGTGGACATCGTCATCGGCACCCACCGGCTGCTGTCCAAGAACGTGGAGTTCAAGAACCTGGGCCTGGTGATCATCGACGAGGAGCAGCGCTTCGGCGTGGAGCACAAGGAGGAGCTGAAGAAGCTGCGCACCAACGTGGATGTGCTGGCCATGAGCGCCACCCCGATCCCGCGCACCCTGGAGATGAGCCTGACCGGGATCCGGGAAACCTCCACGCTGGCCACCCCGCCGGAGGAGCGCCACCCGGTGCTCACCTATGTGGGTCCACGCACCGACAAGCAGATCTCCGCGGCGATCCGCCGCGAGCTGATGCGTGACGGTCAGGTGTTCTTCGTGCACAACCGGGTTTCCTCGATTGAGCGGGTCGCCGCCGAACTGCGCGAGCTGGTGCCCGAGGCGCGGGTTGAGGTGGCCCACGGCAAGATGAGTGAATCCCGCCTGGAACGGATCATCCAGGACTTCTGGGAACGCAAGTTTGATGTGCTGGTTTCCACCACCATCATCGAAACCGGCCTGGACATTTCTAACGCGAACACGCTGATCGTGGACCGGGCCAACAACTACGGCCTGTCCCAGCTGCACCAGCTGCGCGGGCGCGTGGGCCGGGCCCGGGAACGGGCCTACGCCTACTTCCTGTGGGACGCCGAAAAGCCGCTGGGCGAGGTGGCCCTGGAGCGGCTGAAGGCGGTCGCGGCGCACAATGAACTCGGCTCGGGCTACCAGCTGGCGATGAAGGACCTGGAACTGCGCGGGGCGGGCAACCTGCTGGGCGGGGAACAGTCCGGGCACATCGCCGGGGTGGGCTTCGACCTGTACCTGCGCCTAGTCGGGGAGGCCGTGGCCGACTACAAGGGGGAGGGGGACACCGAGCCGGCGGAAATGAAGATCGAGCTGCCGGTCAACGCCCACCTGCCCCACGACTACGTGCCCGGCGAACGGCTGCGCCTGGAGGCGTACCGCAACATCGCCTCCGCCGAGACCCCCGAGGCGCTGGCCGAGGTGGGGGAGGAGCTGGTGGACCGCTACGGCAAGATGCCGGCCCCGGTGCAGAACTTGTTGCGGGTGGCCGGGCTGCGGATCCGGGCCCGGGCAGCGGGCCTGAGCGACATCCAGCTGATCGGCAACCACGTGAAGGTCGCCCCGGCGAAGATCGAGGACCTGCCCGCCTCCCGCCAGGTGCGCGTGGAGCGGCTGTATCCGGGGGCAGCGAACAAGCCGGCGCTGAACGCGATCTTCTTCGATCGTCCGCGCACCGCCCCGGTGGGCGGACGCCCGCTGGCCGACGAGGAGATCCTGGACTGGGCCGAACAGCTGCTCTACAACCTGTTCGAAACCCAGCCGGCCCCCTCGGCCGCCGGCACCGGGGCCTGATCCCACCAGCCCGTTCCTGCCGGCCCGCGCGTCGGCCGGACCGGGCGGTAGGCCCACGCACCAGGGAACGAAAAAGGTGGATGGATCCGTGCGGATCCATCCACCTTTTTGCCGGTGCGGTGACTAACGTCGCGGCAGGTCTTAGTCGTTCTGGTGCATGGTGACTTCGGCCGAGTCGGCGCGCCCCATCAGGTGCATCGGAATGGCGAAGCCCAGGGAGACCAGGGCGAAGCACAGGATCGAGGGGATCCAGGCGTTGTCCAGCGACCAGAACGACAGGGCGTAGATGCCACCGGCGAACATGACGAAGAAGATCACAAAGCTGATGACGTTGCCAACCAGGCGACCCTCGCCGGAGTGGGAGACGTTCTTGTCGTTCGAGTACACTATTTCTCCTTGTGGAACGAAAACCTGCGGCCGGTTAGTAGCCGGTCCCGCCTTGTCCTCCCTCTAGGATAGCAACTCCTGAGCTGGACCCAAGACGGGTGGCGCCGGCGGCGATCATGGCCCGCGCGGTTTCCAAGGTGCGCACCCCGCCGGAGGCCTTGACGCCCATCTGTTCGCCCACGGTGCGGCGCATCAGCTCCACATCCTCCACGGTGGCCCCGCCGGTGGAGAAGCCAGTGGAGGTCTTCACGAAGTCGGCGCCCGCGGACTTGGCGGAGGTGCAGGCCAGCACCTTGGCCGACTCGTCCAGCAGGGCGGTTTCAATGATGACCTTCAAGATCGCCCCGCCCTCATGCACTGCCTGGGCGACCGCGAAGATGTCGTTGACCAGCGCGTCCCCATCCCCGCGCAGCGCGGCGGCCACGTCGATGACCATGTCAATCTCGTTCGCGCCGTCGGAGATCGCCTGCTTGGCCTCAAACACCTTGGTTTCGGTGGTGCTGGCCCCCAACGGGAAGCCGATGACCGAGCAGGTGAGCACGTCACTGCCGGCCAGCTCACGGGCAACGGTGGAAACCCACAGCGGGTTCACGCACACCGACTTGAAGTGGTACTGCTTGGCCTCGGTACAGATCTGCACGATCTGCTCCCGGGAGGCGTTCTGCGCCAGCAGCGTGTGGTCGATGTACCCGGCAATGTCCTGGGCGGAAAGTTCGGTCATGATCATCCTTGCCAATCGTTGGGGCTGGGGTCCAAGGACCGCAGCCGAACACTAAAAGCGAACTGTGAAATCGTGGGGTCCCTTCAGGACCTGCGGGTGGGGGCTAGCTATCGGCGAAAAATTCGGCGAGTTCGGCCTTGATGGCCACGCACTCGGCGGTAGCCTGCTCACGCAGTGCGCCCACCGGGACTCCTGGTTCCACCGACACGATGGTCTCGATGTAGCACTTGAGTTTCGGTTCGGTGCCGGAGGGACGGATGATGACCCGGGCCCGGTTGGCGGTGTGCAGCACCACCGCATCGGTGGCCGGCAGCTGCGCGCCTGCGCGGGCCAGGTCCACCACCTCGCTGACCGGTGCCCCGGCCAGGGTGCGCGGGGCGTGCGTGCGCACCCGCTGCATCAGCACGGGGATCCGCGACAGGTCGGTGAAGCGCAGTGAGAGCTGGTCGGTGACATGCACGCCGTGGGCCGCGGCCAGTTCCTCCAGGCGCCGGGCCAGGCTCGAACCGGCGGCCTTCAGCTCGCTGGCCAGTTCGGCCAGCACCAGCCCGGCCGATATCCCGTCCTTGTCCCGCACCAGTTCCGGGGCCACGCAGTAGCCCAGGGCCTCCTCGTAGCCGAAGCCCAGGTGTGGAACCCGGGAGATCCACTTGAAACCGGTCAGCGTCTGGGCATGTGGGCGTCCGGCGGCGGCCGCGATCGAGCCCAGCATCCGGGAGGAAACAATCGAGTTGGCCAGCACCGCGCCCTCGGGCAGGCGCGGTGCCAGGTAGTCGCCCAGCAGCCATCCCACCTCGTCCCCGCGCAGCATCCGCCATCCGTACTCGGTGTGCACCGCAGCGGCGCAGCGGTCCGCGTCCGGGTCGTTGGCGATCACCAGGTCCGCCTCCAGCCGCTGGGCCAGCTGCAGGGACAGGTCGATGGCCCCGGGCTCCTCAGGGTTCGGGAACGCGACGGTGGGGAACTGCGGGTCCGGTTCGGCCTGCTCCGGCACCTGGTGCACGTCGCTGAAGCCGGCCCCGGCCAGGGCCTGGGCCATGGTGTGCCCGCCCACCCCGTGCATCGCACTGACCACGATGCGCAGCTGTTCGCGGGCGGCCGGGTGTTGTGCGCCGGCCTCCGGGATCACCTTGGCAATCGCCTTCAGGTAACGGGCCTCAATGTCCCCCGGCTGCCCGGCGGCGGGCAGCACCTGCCAGCCGGAGGGGGCCAGCAGGATGTCATCGACCGGCTGGTCGTGGTCAATCAGGGCGGCAATTTCCGCGTCGATCGGGGCGACGATCTGGGCGCCGCGCCCATGCTCGTCGCTGACCCGCCCGCCAACGTAGACCTTGTATCCGTTGTCCTGGGGCGGGTTGTGGCTGGCGGTGACCATCACCCCGGCCTCGGCGCCCAGCTCGCGTACCGCCCAGGCCAGCACGGGGGTGGGCAGCGGGGACGGCATCAGGTGCACGTCGAATCCGGCGGCGGTGAAGATCGCCGCCGAATCCAGGGCGAACTGGTGCGAATTGTGGCGGGCGTCAAAGCCCACCACCACGCTCGGGGTGTAGGCGCGCTGGGCGCGGTGGGCCAGGAAGCGGGCGATCCCGGCGGCGGTGCGGCGCACGACCACGCGGTTCATCCGCATCGGCCCGGCCCCCAGCTCGGCCCGCAGCCCGGCCGTGCCAAAGGCCAGATTGGCGCTGAAGCGCTCGGTCAAATCCTGTAGCGCATCGGCCTGGCCGGCCTGGGCGCCCTGGATTAGCGAGGCCAGCTCGGCCTGGGTCTGCGGGTCGGGGTCACTTGCCGCCCAGGCCTGGGCCCGGGCGAGCAGCTGTGCGTTGCCGGTGCTGTCGATCAACTGTGTGCCTACCTTTGCTGGGGGCGTGAAACGCCGTGACTAGAAGCGGGAGATGATCTCGGCCAACAGCTTGGAGATCCGCGGCCCGGCCGCCTGCCCGGCTTCGATGACCTCTTCGTGGCTCAGGGCCATGTCGCTGATCCCGGCGGCCAGGTTGGTCACCAGGGAAATGCCGAAGACCTCCATCCCGGCATGGCGGGCGGCAATGGCCTCCAGGGCGGTGGACATGCCCACCAGGTTCGCCCCAATCACCTTGGCGTACTGCACCTCGGCCGGGGTTTCGTAGTGCGGGCCGGTGAACTGGGCGTACACGCCCTCATCCAGGCTCGGGTCCACCTCGCGCGCGATTCGGCGCAGGCGCGAGGAGTACAGGTCGGTCAGGTCCACGAACGTGGCCCCCTCCAGCGGGGAGGCGGCGGTGAGGTTGATGTGGTCCGAGATCAGCACCGGGGTGCCCGGGGCCCAGTTCGGGTTCAGCCCGCCGCAGCCGTTGGTCAACACCAGCTGGGTGCAGCCGGCGGCCGCCGCTGTGCGGATCGGGTGCACCACCGCGCGCACCCCGCGCCCCTCATAGAAGTGGGAGCGCGCCCCCAGCACCAGCACCCGCTTGCCGTCCCGGGTGAGGATCGAGGAAATGTGGCCCTTGTGCCCGGGCACCGCCGGGGCGTGGAAACCGGGAATGGTGGCCGCGTCCAGGGTGTGGGTGGTCTCGCCGATCAGTTCGGCGGCCTGGCCCCACCCGGAGCCGAGGACCACGGCCAAATCGTGCTTGGCAACGCCGGTGGCCTCGGCGATCGCCCCGGCCGCTTCCTGGGCCAGGGCACTGGGATCAATATCAAAAGTAGTCACGGCAATACGCTACCGCCCGGTATGCGTTTTTGTCAGTTGAACCCGGCCCGCGCGGGCGCGCACCGGGCGAATGTGCACGCGCTGGCCCAATAAGAGACAATGGGGTGCGTGAGCACAGAACGCAGGAATGAAGCAACCAGACTAGTAATCATCGGCGGCGGGCCGGGCGGCTACGAGGCGGCCATCGGCGCGGCCCAACTGGGCGCCAACGTAACCATCGTGGAACGTGCCGGCATGGGCGGTTCGGCGGTGCTGACCGACGTGGTGCCCTCCAAGACCCTGATCGCCACCGCCGACGTGGTGCGCCGGGCCAAGCACTCCTCCAGCTTCGGGGTGAAGATCGAGGGGCTGGACGACGCCGAAACCGACTTCGCGGTGGTCAACCACCGGCTGCTGGACCTGGCCAAGGAGCAGTCCGCGGACATCCGCAACGGCCTGGAGCGGGCCGGGGTGCGCATCCTGATCGGGGAGGGGCGTCTGCTGGACGCCCACACCGTGGAGGTCACCGGCACCGACGGCAGCCTCCAGAAGCTGGACGCCGACGCGGTGCTGCTGGCCACCGGCGCCCACCCGCGCGAACTGCCCACCGCCAAGCCCGATGGTGAGCGGATCTTCAACTGGACCCAGATCTATAACATGAATGACGTGCCCGAGCACCTGATCGTCATCGGTTCGGGCGTCACCGGCGCCGAGTTCGCCAGCGCCTACAACCTGCTGGGCGCCAAAGTCACCCTGGTGTCCTCCCGCGACCGGGTCCTGCCCGGTGAGGACGCCGACGCCGCCGGGGTGCTGGAGGACGTGTTCAAGCGCAACGGCCTGAACGTGGTCTCCCAGGCCCGTGCCGAAGCCGTCACCCGCCAGGGCGACAAGGTGCTGGTCACCCTCGCCGACGGGCGCGTGCTGGAAGGCAGCCACTGCCTGGTCGCCGTGGGCTCGATCCCGAACACCAAGGGCCTGGGCCTGGAGGAGGCCGGGGTGCAGCTGACCGATTCGGGGCACATCCGGGTCGACGGGGTTTCGCGCACCACCGCCAACAACGTGTACGCGGCCGGGGACTGCACCGGGGTGTTCAACCTGGCCTCGGTCTCGGCCATGCAGGGACGCATCGCCGTGGCCCACCTGCTGGGCGACTCGGTCAAGCCGATCAACCTGGACCTGGTCTCCTCGAACATCTTCACCTCCCCGGAAATCGCGACCGTTGGTGTCTCCCAGCGCGCCGTGGCCGAGGGCAAGTACCAGGCGAACATCGTCAAGGTTGACCTGGCCACCAACGCCCGAGCCAAGATGATGAACATGGAGGAGGGGTTCGTCAAGATCGTCTCCCGCAAGGGCTCTGGCACCGTGATCGGCGGCGTGGTGGTTGCCCCGCGCGCCAGTGAACTGATCTACTCGCTGGCCCTGGCCGTGCAGAACAACCTACATGTGGATGACGTGGCCGAGACCTTCACCGTCTACCCGTCACTGGCCGGGTCGCTGGCCGAGGCGGCCCGCCGCCTGCACCGGCACATGTAACCCTCAATTCTGTGTTCGCCCCGTGGCGGGCTGGCGTTGCCCCGGTTGGGCCGCCAGCCCGCCACGGATCGTTAACCGAAGCCCCGTGCCGCGGCGCCGTCAGTTGCCGCCGCGGACAAGCGGGCCCGGCCCGGAGGGTAGGCTACAACCAGGCCCGGCAGGCGTCGGTTCGGAAGCAAGTTTTAGGTGGTGGAGCGCCCGTGTATCGGCTGCAGAGTCTGGATGGCCCGCGGAGTGTGCGCGATGAGGTCGTGGCGCTTTATGATGCCGTGGGCTGGGGGGCCTACACCGATCAGCCGGACATACTGCTGCAGGCGCTTGCCGCGAGCCTGCACACCGTGACGGCGTGGGACCAAACGCGGTTGGTCGGCCTGGCCCGCGTGGTCGGGGACGGACAAACGATCTGCTATCTGCAAGATGTGCTGGTGCATCCGGATCACCAGCGCCGCGGTCTGGGGCGGCGTCTGGTCCTTGAGGTGCTGCGGCCTTATGCGCGGGTGCGCCAAACGGTTCTGCTCACCGACGCGGATCCGGCGCTGGCCTCCTTCTATCGCGCACTGGGGTTTCACCGGGCCGAGGAGAATCCCGGGGCGCCATTGGAGTGCTTTGTCTCGCTGCGCTAAACCGCCTCAATGCGTCGCTGAGCCTTCCGCGGCCCCGTTTCCCTGCCTGCCGCCGGCCGTGGCTCCTTTCCTACCTCTTCCCAGTGGCGGATCTAGTGGTTATTCTCTGTAGCACGTTGCTCGAATCCGGCCACGACCAGCATTTGAGAGCACCAGCGTAAACATTGTCCAAATAATGGACACAAAATCCGCTATGTGGACTTGGCGCAGTAAGCTGGATCCATACATTTTTCGCTTTTCGCACCTTTGAAGGAGACGCCTCCATGTCTCAGGCAAGCCAGGTAGCGGTCCCGAAACAGAACACGCGCGGACGCGTGCTCTTTGCTTCGATGATCGGCACCACCATCGAGTTCTTCGACTTCTACGCGTACGCTACCGCGTCCGTCCTGGTCTTCCCGGCCCTGTTCTTCCCGAACGCAACCACCATCAACGCGATCCTCTCCTCGTTCGCAATCTTCGGTGTGGCCTTCCTGGCCCGTCCGCTGGGCTCAATTGTCTTCGGGCACTACGGCGACAAGCTGGGACGCAAGGGCACGCTGGTCGCCTCGCTGATGACCATGGGGATTGCTACCTTCCTGATCGGCTTCCTGCCCCCGGCCCAGGGCGGCTGGGTGGTGCTGGCTCCGCTGGCGTTGGTGCTGCTGCGTTTTGCCCAGGGCCTGGCCCTGGGTGGCGAATGGTCCGGCGCAGCCCTGCTGGCCACCGAAAACGCCCCGAAGAACAAGCGCGCCGTGTACGGCACCTTCCCGCAGCTGGGCGCTCCGGTCGGCTTCATCATCGCCAACCTGATGTTCGTTGCATTGCAGACCTGGCTGAGTCCCGAGGCGTTTTTGGCCTGGGGCTGGCGCGTACCGTTCTGGTTCTCCCTGGTCATGGTCATCGTGGGCCTGTGGGTGCGCCTGAAGCTGGTTGAATCCACCTCGTTCATGAAGGTCGTGGAACAGAAGAAGGTGGTCAAGTCCCCGTTCAGCGTCACCATGAAGCGGCACTGGCGTCCGGTGCTGGCCGGAACATTCATCATGTTCGCCACCTACGTGCTGTTCTACCTGATGACCTCCTTCACGCTTACCTACGGCACCGCGGCCGCCACCCCGGAGCAGGCGCAGGCCGCCGCCGAAGCCGCCGGCAAGAGCTTTGATCCGGCCTCCTTCGTGCCGGGCCTGGGCATCGCCCGCCCCGAGTTCCTGACGATGCTGATCATCGGGGTGGTCTTCTTCGGCATCTTCACCGTCGCCTCCGGCCCGCTGGCCGAGAAGTACGGACGTCGCAAGTTCCTGATCTACGTCACCGTGGGCATCCTGGTCTTCGGCGCCGCCTGGACCCTGTTCTTCGGACCGGGCAAGGGTGCGGCCATGGCCGGGCTGATCGTGGGGTTCACCCTGATGGGCCTGACCTTCGGGCCGATGGCGGCCTACCTGCCCGAGCTCTTCCCCTCCAATGTGCGCTACACCGGTTCGGCAGTCGCCTACAACCTGTCCTCGGTGATCGGTGCCGCCCCGGCTTCGTTTGTGGCCATTGCCCTGTGGAATGCCGGGGAGGGCAGCACCGTCGGGGTGGGCGTCTACCTGGCCATTGCGGCAGTCGCGACCCTGATCGCACTGCTGATGACCCGTGACACCCGCGACGTGGACATCGAGAACTACGTCGATTAAACACCCTCAGCGACCAGCGGACGGGAACCGTGTAGCCGGTCAGCTCAAACAGACAATGGTGCGGTGCACCCCCAACAACCTCGGGGGCTGCGCCGCACCATTGCCACGTCAACGGACCATTTCCGCCCGGGTTTTTCGCCACCAGCCGCTGCCGCTAGGGTCCTAGCGACAACAGCTGGGAATGAAATTCCTGAAAGCAGACCAGGTGGGGCCCCGGCCTACGTGGTCGCCGCCGGGGGTGCGGCGCTTGATAACGGAGTCAGTGATGCGCCCGCGTTTGGACTCGAGTTCCATTTGGGCGAGAGGCCGGCCAAGAGGGTGAAGACGATGGGTCTCAGGGGTGTTTGGGTATAGGCGTCGCCGCCGCCGAAGTTCAAGGCGCATAACGCGGATTGTGGCCCCTGGTTGCGTTCTACGCGAGATCGGGCCGCCTGAGCGGCCACCGCCGGTTCGGGACGCCCGACACCGGGGCGGCGCCAAAGCGGCGGCCGGGTTCGTGCCTCATGCACCAACCCGGCCGCCGCCCAAAAACCCGAGGCTATTCGGAGTCGTTGATCGAGGCGATCACGGCCCCGGCCGAAAGGGTCTCACCCGGGGTGACCTTCAGCCCGCTGACCACGCCATCGCGGTGCGCGGTGATCGGCTGCTCCATCTTCATGGCCTCCAACACCACGATCAGGTCCCCGGCGGTCACCGGGTCCCCGTCGTTCACCGCAACCTTCACGATGGTTCCCTGCATCGGGGAGAGCAGCTCGGTGCTGTTCCCGGCCCCGGCGGCCCCGCCCTTGCGGGTGCCCTTGCGCTTCTTCTTGCCGTTCTTGGCCGCGGCGCCATCGGTGACGCTGCCCAGCGACGCCGGCAGGGTCACCTCCAGGCGCTTGCCCCCGACCTCCACGGTCACGCTGGTGCGTTCGTCCGCTTCCTCGCTGTCCACCACGCCGGCCGCGAACGGCTCGATCGGGGTGTTGAACTCGGTCTCGATCCAGCGGGTGTGCACCGAGAACGCGCCGGTTTCGGGCACGAACGCCGGGTCGCTCATCACCGCACGGTGGAAGGGCAGCACCGTGGCCATCCCCTCGATCTGGAACTCCTCCAGGGCGCGGCGGGCACGGGCGGCGGCAACCTCACGGGTGGAACCGGTGACAATCAGCTTGGAGATCATCGAGTCGAAGTTGCCCGAGACGCTCTCCCCGGCCTCGATGCCCGAATCCAGGCGGACACCCGGACCGGCCGGCAGGGTCATGGAGGTGATGGTGCCGGGGGTGGGGATGAAGCCGCGTCCGGCGTCCTCCCCGTTGATCCGGAACTCGAAGGAGTGCCCGCGGATCTCGGGATCGCCATAGCCCAGCTGCTCGCCGCGGGCCAGGCGGAACTGCTCGCGCACCAGGTCCAGGCCGGTGACTTCCTCGGAGACCGGATGCTCAACCTGCAGGCGGGTGTTGACCTCCAGGAAGGAGATCACCCCATCCTGGCCGACCAGGAATTCGCAGGTGCCGGCACCCACGTAGCCGGCCTCCTTCAGGATCGCCTTGGAGGAATCGTACAGGCGCTGGACCTGCTCCCCGCTCAAGAACGGGGCCGGGGCCTCCTCAACCAGCTTCTGGTTGCGCCGCTGCAGCGAGCAGTCGCGGGTGGAGACGACCACCACGTTGCCCTCGGCGTCGGCCAGGCACTGGGTCTCCACGTGGCGTGGGGCGTCCAGGAAACGTTCGATGAAGCATTCGCCGCGGCCAAACGCGGCGGTCGCCTCACGCACCGCCGAGTCGTAGAGCTCGCCGATGCTTTCGCGCTCACGCACCACCTTGATGCCGCGCCCGCCGCCACCGTAGGCGGCCTTGATGGCCAGCGGCAGCCCGAACTCATCGGCGAAGGCATAGACCTCCTCGGCCGAGGCGACCGGGTCCTTGGTGCCCGGCACCAGCGGGGCGCCCACCTTCTCGGCGATGTGGCGGGCCTGCACCTTGTCACCCAGCTGTTCGATGGCGGCCGGGGGAGGCCCGATCCAGGTCAGCCCGGCGTCGATGACGGCCTGGGCGAACTCGGCGTTCTCGGCCAGGAACCCGTAGCCCGGGTGCACGGCATCCGCGCCGGAGCGCTCGGCCACATCCAGGATCTTCTCGATGCGAAGGTAGGAGTCGCCGGCCGTGGTCCCGCCCAGCGCGTAGGCTTCGTCGGCCAGTCGGACATGCAGGGCGTCGCGGTCCGAATCGGCGTACACGGCAACCGATTCGATGCCCTCGTCACGGGCGGCACGGATGATGCGCACCGCAATCTCGCCACGGTTGGCGATCAACACCTTCGTCAATGGGTTCATTGGTGGGCCTTGTCTTCAAGATTTCTAAAGTCTTCCTAGGGGAGCCTATCGGTTTTGTGGGAACTACATGTAATAACCCGCCTATCCCGGGGTGAACCTCCGAAATTTTTGGAGGGTTCCTACAAAGCCGGTTCGGTGGGGACGGTTTCTAGGAGTCAGCGAAGAATGGTTGCGGCATGAAAATGGGCGTGCCTAGCGTGGCCAGACCATCGGCACCGGCGGCGCAGCACACCGCCACGGTTGGGCCGCGGTCCCGGGCGGGGCAGCCCGGGGGACACTGGCATGGAAGGAACGGCAATGGCTGAACGGGTGAGCGCTGAGCAGGGACACGAGGATTTGGGGAAGGTTGACCGGATCGCCAAAATCTGGGGCACCCGCACCCCGTACGGGCGCGAGGAGCGGTGGCCGGTGCGGGTGGACCAGGTGCTGGCCGAGGGGGTGGAGGAATCCGAGGTTGAGCGCTGGGTGCAGTCCGCGTGCGTGCTGTGCAGCAACGGCTGCGGAATCGACATCGCGGTCAAGGACGGAACCATGGTCGGGGTGCGCGGACGCGCTGCGGACCGGGTCAACCACGGCCGGCTTGGACCCAAGGGGCTGTTCGCCAGCTGGCAGGCCATGAACAGTCCCGACCGGCTCACCACCCCCATGATCCGCCAGGACGGGGAACTGGTTCCCTGCGACTGGGACACCGCCATGGAGCGCATCGTGCAGCGCAGCCGCCACCTGCTGCAGACCAAGGGGCCGCTCAGCCACGGGTTCTACACCAGCGGGCAACTGTTCCTGGAGGAGTACTACGCCCAGGCGATCGTGGGCAAGGCCGGGATCGGCACCCCACACATGGACGGCAATACCCGGCTGTGCACCGCCACCGCCGCCACCGCCTTGAAGGAATCCTTCGGCTCCGACGGGCAGCCCGGAAGCTATCGGGACATTGACGCATGCGATGCGATGTTCCTGTTCGGCCACAACATGGCCGAAACCCAGACCGTGCTCTGGGCCCGGGTGCTGGACCGGCTGGCCGGGCCGGACAAACCCCGGCTGGTGTGCGTGGATCCCCGGGACACCGACGTCGCCCGGCACGCCGAGGTGCACCTGGCGCTGAAGCCGGGGACCAACCTGGCCCTGATGCACGGGCTGGTGCGCGAACTGTTCGTCAACGGCTGGATCGACGAGGACTACATCCGCCGGCACACCATGAACGTGGAGGAACTGCGCTCCACCGTCGAACCGTGGACCCCACAGGAGGTGGCCCGCACCTGCGGGGTCGACGCCCGGGACGTGCGCCGCGCCGCGGAGATCTTTGGCACCAGTGAACGGGTGCTCTCCACCGTGCTGCAGGGCTTCTACCAGTCCTCCCAGGCCACCGCCTCCTCCTGTGCCGTGAACAACCTGCACCTGCTGCGCGGGCTGATTGGCAAACCCGGCAGCGGGATCCTGCAGATGAACGGTCAGCCCACCGCCCAGAACAATCGCGAATGCGGGGCCGACGGGGACCTGTCCGGCTTCCGCAACTGGGAAAACCCGCAGCACGTGCAGGAGTTGGCCCAACTGTGGAACGTGGATCCGGCCACGATCCCGCACTGGGCGCCGCCCACCCACGCCATGCAGATCTTCCGCTACGTGGAGCAGGGCTCCATCCAGTTCCTGTGGGTTTCGGCCACCAACCCGGCCGTGTCACTGCCCGAACTGCCCCGCATCCGCGACATCCTGGCCAGTCGGGGCCTGTTCCTGGTGGTGCAGGACTTGTACCTGACCGAAACCGCGCAGTACGCCGACGTGGTGCTGCCGGCGGCCGGATGGGGTGAGAAAACCGGGACCTTCACCAACGTGGACCGCACGGTGCACCTCTCGCAGAAGGCGGTGGACCCGCCCGGCCAGGCCCGCAGCGACCTGGAGACGTTCATCGACTATTCGCGGCGGATGGGCTTCACCCAACTGGACGGCAGCCCGCTGCTGGACTGGCAGGGGCCCGAGGAGGCGTTCGAAGCCTGGAAGCTGTGCACCCGCGGGCGGCCATGCGACTACAGTGCGTTGAGCTACCAGGCGCTGCGCGGGGGCAGCGGGGTGCCCTGGCCGTGCACCGAACAGCAGCCCGGGGGCACCGAACGGCTGTACACGGATGGGGTGTTCAACACCGACCCGGATTACTGCGAAACCTACGGGCACGACCTGCTTACCGGCGGCACCGTCGGGCCGCAGGCCTACAAGGCGATGAACCCGGCAGGGCGGGCCATCTTCAAGACCGCGCCGTACCATCCCACCCATGAAACCCCGGACACCGGCTACCCGTTCCGCTACACCACCGGGCGCACCGCCTACCACTTCCACACCCGCACCAAGACCGGGCGCAGCCCCCAGCTGAACGCCGCCGCCCCGCAGGCCTGGGTGGAGATCTCCGCGGTGGACGCCGCCACCGGGGGCCTGAACGAGGGCGACATCGTCAGCGTGGAATCCCGCCGCGGACATATCACCGCGGCCCTGCGCATCAGCGATGTGCGCGAGGGGACCATC
Organism: Glutamicibacter sp. BSL13; assembly: GCF_052928425.1. Lineage (NCBI taxonomy): Bacteria > Bacillati > Actinomycetota > Actinomycetes > Micrococcales > Micrococcaceae > Glutamicibacter > Glutamicibacter sp. BSL13. The sequence continues at coordinate 3,633 of NZ_JAVGCZ010000029.1, read as the reverse complement.
TTCGCGCCCTTCCACTACGGCTACTGGGATGAGGGCGGCACCCCGGCCACCGAACACCGGGCCGCGAATGAGCTGACCCTGACCGAATGGGACCCGGTCTCCAAGCAGCCGGTACTGAAAAACGCGGCCGTGCGCCTGCGCAAGGTGGCCGACGCAGAGGGCCCCGCCCCGGCCCCCACCACGACCGCCTCCCACCCAACCGCCCACCCCCACCACGCCGCGCGCTCCCGCCGGGTGGTGCCCACCACCGGTGGGCCGGCCGCGCTGGCCAGTGAAGAATTCCCTCCGGCAGCACCGTCGGATGACCCTGCGAGCAAGGAGCAGCCATGAACCTGTCCACCTACCTGAGTCTGCTGGAAAAATCCGAAAGCACCCTGGCCGAGTCCTTCCGCCAGGTCGCCGAAGGGCACGGCCACGAACCGGATGTGCACTTCATCTGCCAGACCCTGGCCAAGCAATGCGACGAGCACCAGCGCGCCCTGCAGCCGATCGTGCAGCGCTACGGGCAGGGCGACGTCGACGACGAACCCGAACGCCTGCACGCCGACGGGCTGAGCGAAACCCGCAAGGGGCCGCTGGGGCTGCTGCGCGATCTGCAGGACCTCTACCTGCTGGCCTCCCTGGTGGACATCACCTGGACCATGGTGAAGCAGGCCGGTCAGGGGCTGCGCGATGAGGAACTGCTCGACGTGGTACGCGCCTGCGAGGAAGAAACCGAAAAACAGCTGAAGTGGCTGAGCACCCGGATGAAGCAGGCCGCCCCGCAGGCGCTGCTGGTCGCCGAGTAAAGCCGCGCGGCCGAGAGAAGGGGACCCATGCCCAAGCAAGCGATGCACGCCCGACTGGCCGAGTCCAAAGGCCGGCTGGGCAGCAGCCTCTACGCGGCCATCCTCTGCCTGCTGGTGCTGGCCGCCAGCGGCGGGATCGGCCTGGCCCTGAAATCACCCTGGCTCTTTCCCAGCCTGGGACCCACGGTGATGCTGTTCTTCGAATCCCCGCAACTGAAATCCGCGCGCCCCGCCAACGCGCTGATCGGGCACCTGGTGGGCCTGGCCGCCGGGGCGGCCTGCCTCTACGGCTTCGGCCTGCAACATCAGGCCGCCACCCCGGTCGGGGGACTGAGCCCCACCCATGTGGCGGCCGGGGCGCTATCGGTCGCGCTGACCACGCTGGTGCTGACCTGGACTAACAAACCACACCCGCCAGCCGGGGCCACCACATTGATCATCAGCCTGGGGATTTTGAGCACCCCGGCCGAACTGCTGTCCATGCTCGGGGCGATCATCTTCATTACCATCCTTGGCTGGGGCCTGAATCTGCTGCTGGGCACCAAGCCTGCGACCGGCAAGTAGCCGGGGTGCCCCAGCTACCTCTCGGCTTGGTGGGCCCGGGGTGGGGAGGCGGTTTTTATCCAGGCCGCCACCCAGCAGGCCTGCACGGCGGCGTCAAGCAGGTAGATCCGGCTGATGCGCCCGCTGCCGCCGTAGCGAAGATCAACGCCGCCGAAGGACAGGGCAGCGCCGATGCCAATCCTGCGCGCCGTGGTCAAGCCTTGGCCCGTGGCGCGCGTGCGCAGCTGCTGGTAGGCCAGCGTAACCGCGAGCCCGCTGACGCACCTGACCAACCAGTCATCGACCTTGGGGCCCAGCACCGCTTCAAAACTCCGGTAGTGCAGCAGCGGCCACACCCCGGTCACCAGCAAGTACAGGCCCTGGGCCCTGGCCAGGGCCCTGCCCGTCCGCGCTGCCGGGCCCGGTGGGGCCGACACCTCGAACCCGGTCTCGTTGCACACCATCCTCTGCTCCCATGTCTCACGCCGTGCCAAAGACCGACACCGTCGAAAGTTCCCTGAGCATAGGCAGCCTTGCTTCCGCAGGCAACACCGAATCGGTGATTCCCAGCAGACCGGCACCCGCGGGGTGCGGCTGAAACGTTCTTTAGTATCGTGAAGGAATGGCTCGATTACTGGACCGGCTGCACGGCGCACTGACCCGGCACGTACCGCTCCAGCTCCCTGCCTGCCTGCATCGGATCCGTGAGCGGGGCGTGGGGCAACTGCGCCGGGGCCAGGGTTGGCTGCTGGACTACCTGTACGCCGGTTACTGGCAGGCCCGCGCTTTCCTGCGCCCGGTGGCCGAGCAGGAGCTGCTCAGTTACTCCGATGCCCAGGCCGCGCCGGTGCTGCTGATCCCGGGCATCTGGGAGACCTGGCAATTCCTGCTCCCGGTCGCCCGGCACCTGCACCAGGCCGGCCATCCGGTGCATGCGGTCAGCGGGATCGGGTACAACCGGGGCACCGTGCCGCAAATGTCCCGCCTGGTTTCGGACTACCTGGCCGAACATGACCTGAACGGGGTGGTCATCGTGGCGCACAGCAAGGGCGGGCTGATCGGCAAGCATGCCATGAGCGCCTCCCCGCACCCCGAGCGGATTGCCAAGATGGTGGCGATCAGCACCCCGTTCTCCGGCTCGGTGTACGCCCGCTTCGCACCGATCCGTTCCCTGCGCGCCTTTTCGCCGCGCAACGCCGGACTGCTGCAGCTGGCCGCGAACCTGGCGGTGAATTCGCGGATCACCTCCATCTACAGTTCCTTTGATCCGCACATCCCCGGCGGCAGCCAGCTTCAGGGGGCCCAGAACATCAAATTGGAGACCATGGGGCATTTCCGGCTGCTCAACGACCCGCGCCTGCTGGAAGCCGTGCGAGAACAGGTGGCCGCCCCGGTGCCGGAGGAAACCTACCTGGGGGTGGAACGGCCCGAGCAGCCGGAATAGGCCCAACACACAATGCCCCGAACGGATCACGCCGTTCGGGGCATTTCATGCTTGAGGGTTCTCAGCGGCCGGCTAGGCCCAGAGTTCGGTGATCGCCACGCCATGCTCGGCCAGCAGCCGGCGCAGCATGCTCACATCAAGGCCAACCACGCTTTGATAGTTGCCCTCGATGGATTCGATGAACGCGGAGGCCAGCCCGTCGATGGTGAACGCACCGGCGCACGGCAACGGTTCGCCGCTGGTTACATACGCCTCGATCTCCGCGTCGCCGACCTGGGCGAAGTGCACCACGGTTGCCGAGCCCAGCCCCACGGACCGGCCCCCGCCGGCGGCAATGAGCCAGTGTCCCGAATGCAGCACCCCGGCGGAGCCGCGCAACTGCTGCCAGCGCTGGCGGGCCACGTCCGCGGTGTGCGGTTTGCCGTAGGCGACCCCGTCGATCTCGAACACCGAATCACAGCCCAGCACCAAGGTGCCGGCCGGGGCCTGGGCCGCAACGTCCTTGGCCTTGGCCTTGGCCAGCAGCAGCGCGGTGGCGGCCGCGTCCTGCGGACCGTGCTGCGCCTCGGCGGCGGCCAGCACGGCGTCCTCGTCCACGGAGGACACCTGGGTGTCAAAGCGGATGCCCGCATCGGTGAGCACCCGGCGCCGGCCGGGGGAGGCCGAGGCCAGCAGCAGGCGCGGGGCCTGCGCGGGGTTCTGGTTCAGGGTCTGTTCGCTCATGCGTTCACGCTTTCGGTGTGGCTTGCCCGGTCGTGGTGGTGTTCGTCGCGTTCCTCCAGCAGGGCGGTGAGCCCCTCGCCCTCGACGTCCACGTTCGGCAGGATCCTATCCAGCCACTTGGGAAGGTACCACGCC
>NZ_JAVGCZ010000028.1:0-36160 GCF_052928425.1 Glutamicibacter sp. BSL13 | reverse complement strand
TGAGGACGGTGACGTCGGCGAGGACCGCATCCGGTGCACCACTGGCGTCGAACGCGGCGTCGGCCGAACCGCCCAGGGCCTCGTGGATGGCTGCGGCGAGGTCCTCTCTCGCGCCGTCGACGGTGTGGGTCGCGCCGACGCGGGTCGCGAGGGCGCGGCGGGACGGGAGCAGGTCGACGGCGACGATCCGGGTCGCGCCGGCGGCGCGGGCGGCCATCACGGCGGCCAGGCCCACGGAGCCGGCCCCGGAGATGACGACGTGGTCGCCTGCGGTGACGCGCAGCGCGTTCAGGATGCTGCCGGCGCCGGTCTGCAGGGCGCAGCCGAGACCGGCGACGATCACGGGGTCGAGGTCGTCCGGGACGACGATGACGCTACTGGCGGGCACGAGGACGTGGCTGGCGAAGGCGGACTGGCCCATGAACCGGCCGCTGACCGGAGCCCCGTCTTCGGTGTGCAGCAGGTGAGAGCCATCGGCGCGGACGCCGGAGAAGTTCAACTCCCGCATGCTCGCACACCGGGTGGGGCGGCCCTGCAGGCAGGCCGCGCAGCGACCGCACCAGACGAAGGAGGTGGCGACGTGGTCGCCGACCTTGACGTCGGTGACATGGTCGCCGACGCGCTCGACGACGCCGGCGCCTTCGTGGCCGAGGACCGCGGGCCATTCGAGCATCGGGTGGTCGAGGGCGGCGATGTCTGAGTGGCAGACCCCGGTCGCGCCGATCCTCACGACGACTTCGTCCGGTCTCGGGTCGTCCAGGTCCAGCTCCTCGATCGTGAACGGGGAGTCCGTTCCGCGGGATACGGCGGCGGTAATGGTTGTGGTCATGGCCTTCCTCCTGTGCTCGGCTCCAGCCCGGTCAGCTGGACGCTCTTGTCCCACAGCCGTCTCCACTGCTGCGGGTCGTTGACCTGGTCCCCGCGCATGCTCGTCTCCTTGCCGCCGGAGAACATGCGTCCGCTCACGCCGTCGAGTGACGGGTCGCTGGCGAGGAGGATCGAGGTCCTCGCGGCCTTCTCCGGCGATCCGGAGATCAGGCGCATCGCGGTGCGCGAGAGCCACGACTGGTCGGCCATGATCGACGTGCGCGCCACACCCGGGTAGAGGGCGTTGGCGGTCACGCCGGTGCCGTCGAGGCGTCGAGCGAGCTCGCGGGTGAACATAACCACCGCGAGCTTGGAGATGCCCAGGGCGGTGAACGGGGTGTACTTGCGCCCCTCCATGGCGAGATCGTCGAGATCGACGACCGCGCGGGGGATGAGCGCCCCGACCGAGGGGATCCGCGCCGGCGCAGAGGCGATCAGCCGCTCCAGCAGGAGGTTGGTCAGCAGGAAGTGGGACAGGTAGTTCGTGGCGAACATCTTCTCCACCCCGTCGTCGGTGAGCTGCCGTTCGGGCAGCATGATCCCGGCGTTGTTGACCAGGACATCGATCCGGGGGTGCGCGTCGAGGATCTCGTGCGCTGCATTTCGGACGGAGTCGAGGTCAGCCAGATCGACTTGGACCATCGAGCCGCGATCGTTGCCGGTCGTCGCCGCGATCCGGGCCAGTGCCTGTTCGCCGCGCTCCCGGTTACGGCCCAGCAGGACGACCTCGGCTCCCTGGCCGGCCAGCGCGGTGGAGGTGGCCAGGCCGATCCCGGCGGTGCCGCCGGTGATGACGCAGGTCTTGGCGTCCATGTTCATGGCTTCTCTCCTTCGGTCGCGTCTCGTGGACTCTCAGAGCTGGGCGAAGACGTCGTCGGCACTGGCGCGGATGGACACCGACGCCCGCTGGTCGAACGGGGTTGACTTAGGGTTGACCTGGATGATCGTGGCGGACGCGCTGATACGGCCGAGGTAGCCGCCGTACATGCCCTTCGAACCCACGGTCACAATGAGGTCGGCCTCCGAGACCCACTGCTCGGCGTCCTGGTACGCGGTGTCGTTGACACCGACGCGGGTATAGACCGGGAAGGAGACCATGACCCCACCGCAGTCGCGGCACCGCGGCGCCCGACCCTGGTCCCAGATCCGCACATCGTCTTCATGTCTCTTGCAGGACACGCACCGGTTGATTGCGTAGCTGCCCTGGATCTCCGCGACGCTCCGCGATCCGGCCAGGGAGTGCAGATGGTCGATATTCGTGGTGACCACGCCGCGGATCAGCCCACGTTCTTCGAGCTCGGCGATCTTGCGGTGGGCGGTGCTCGGTCCGGTAACGAACATCGGATCGAGAAACGATGCCCGCAACATCCGGTAGCTGCGCTCAGGGTGCAGCCGCACCAGCGGCTCGAGGCTGGTCTGCATGACCCGGGCGACGTTCATGTGTTCCATGTCCTTGATGCCCGAGCCCATCGAGATCCCCGCACCGGTGACGACGACGGTGGAACTGCTCGCCTTCAGCGCGTCGTGTAGCTGGATGATCTGCTTGTCCATGGTGGTGCTCCTCCTCGAATCTCGTGGTGGAAACCCCGGCTAACCGGACACCTCTCCGATTCAGAGAGTAGTGGACGAGTGTCCGGTTAGCAAGGGAGGGTCACGCGCTGACCAGCTGCTCCTGCGCGGGAGCCGTCTCGGCCTCGGGTTGGGTCTTGGGTCGACGCACGGCCCGTCCGATGAGGGTCAGGATCAGGCCGCCTGCGACCCAGCCGGCCAGGACGAGCCACGGGAAGGCCATGTCTGCGTTGGGGAAGTAGGAGAGTTCTCGAACCAGGGTGGCCGAGGCTCCCGGCGGGAACCACTGTCCGACCTGCCCCCACGCGCCGGGCAGGAACTGCGCGGGCAGAGCGGAGCCGGAGATCGGGTTGGCAAAGAGCATCATCGTGGCCAGCCCCACGAAGGTTCCGGATTGCCCGAGCAGGGCGACGAGCCCGACGATGGGGGCAGCGATCGCGGCGACGGCGAGAGAGAACGCGCCGACATTGACCAGGTAGTCGCCCTGGATAGAGCCGAACCACAGCTGCAGGATGCTGGCGAGCACGACCCCGCCGACGATCGCGTAGACCCCGACGGCGAGGATGCGCCGCGAGGTGCCCTTGATCAGCGTCGTGATGAGCACGCCGCCGAGGATGCCTCCGAAGAGCATCGGGAAGAACGCAGAGGACAGCAGGCTGCCGTTGGGGTCGTCCTCCGACAGTGGTGCGACATCGGTGACGGTCAGCGATATCTCCGGTGTGTCGACACCGGCGGCCTCGGCGTTCGCTTGTGCCTGGGCGGTCAGTGCGGTCTGTAGCGGCTCCTCGAGCTGGGTGATGACCTGGTTGATGGTGCCGTTGGCCGAGGCGGTGAGGAGTTCGGGCTGCTCACCGAGGATGATCGCGCCGAAGTAGTCGCGCTCTTCGATGCCGTCGACGGCCGCGGTTCGGTCGTCGATGACGGTGATGTCGTACACCCCGTCGCTGTTCTCTTCGAGCTGGTCGGCGATCGCGGTGGCGGCCTGCTCGGGCCCGACGACGGCGATTGCGACGTCCTTCGGCTCGGCGGTCACGGCCGGCCAGGAGAAGGCCAGCACGATGATCGCGATGATGCCGGTCAGAGCCGCGGCGATGAGTGAGGTGCGCAGGATCGGTGTGCGCTCTGCCACGGGTGCGGTGGTGTCTGACATGATGTTCCTTCCAATAAAAACGAAGTCTCGTTCTTTATAGTACACGGAGTCGGGCGGAAGGTCACCTCTGGCTACGAGGTCTCGCTCACACCGCCGGAGTTGTCGCGCGGTTCAACTGGCGGCGTGTGTGGGGGAGGAGGTTCTGCGGTGCTCTCTTGGGTGCGCTGATCGCCGAGCTGTCTTCCGGTCGTGTCGAGTCAGGGGCGCGGTATGTGGGGTCCGCGCCCATTCCAACGCCTTCGACTTCACGCTGTCTGCGTCGATCGGATCGCAAGCTCATCCTCCCGGCGGCGCAGACAGCGCCGCGTCCACGGCATGCAGGTTGCCGACAGCATGTAGGTGACTGCCTCTGGCGGGTGATTGCGTCGCGCGGGTGGGTGGCTTCCAGTTGCGAGAGCGCGAAGGGGTTCGCCTTCTCAGCAGGGGTCGTTGAGAGCATCCATCTCCTGTCCCAGGAGGTCTGCCATGGATGCTGCGCCGTCGCTTTCCATCTATGCGTCGGTGGCGGCGTCGAGGCATGAGACTGCGGAGACGACGAGGGCGCTAGCTCGAAACCTGTTGCTGGGCTGATCGCCGCCGAGGCGACGTGTGACCTCGGGCGTCAGCAGTCTCTACCAACCCTGGATCTTCTCCCCGCGGCGGGTCATCAAAGCGCAAGCTTTGCTGACCAATTGCATGTCACTCAGTGATCGCTCCGAGTGTCCATCCTCTGGTGGGTCACGATCGGCGCAACGCCTGCCATGGCGACTCGTCCTCGGGTCGGCAAGAGCGCGTCGGTGACGCCGATCGACTCTAAGAGTGGCAGGACTGGGCCGAAGTATCCGCCGACGCAGAGTCCGGCCCAGTCGCCCGGGCCTGATGCTTCGTCGGCGGTTTGGCAGTACAGGAGTGGGCTGAACATGGCAGCTGCCGACGGGGATCGTTAATGCTCGGATTGGATGCGGTCGGCCAAGGACCCACCGACGCAGACACCGTCCGCCTAAGGCACTGGTGGCGAGGACGTCTGCGCGGCCCAATTGCGCAGTATCGCAAATCGCCTCGGAAAAGTCAGGGGAAGTCTCCGTTGGAGTCAGCGGGCCTCTCGCTCCGTGGGAGGGGCGATGTGCGGCGCGTGGTACTCGGCCTCGCCGCGCTTCCAGTAGCCCTTCACGACAAACCGGTCCGAATCGATCCTCCACCGGTTGGCGAGGAGCGCGCGGGCTGGACGGACAATGGACTGCTCGGCCGCGACGAACCCGAACACGTCGCCCTCGGGTCGCTCATCGGCGGTGACCGCGTCGAGCCTGGTCTCGAGGGCAGAGCCGGCAGGTGCCTCGCCACGGTGGACGTACTCGACCGGAGCGACCGTGTCGATCGTGACCTCGTGGGCGGCGTCGGGGACCTCGATGAGGACGGTGGCCGGGGCGCCTTCGGCGATGAGCGCGGCGTACCGGCGGATCTGCGGGATCGCCGTCTCGTCGCCCGCGAGCAACCACCCGTCGGGATGGCCTTGGACCTGCAGTGAACCTCGCGGGCCGCCGAGGACAGCCGGCGCGCCCAGCGAGGCCCCCGCGGCCCACCGCGCCGCGAGACCCTCCTGACCGTGTACGGCGAACTCCAGATCCAGCCAGCCACCGTGGTCCGTCGAGCCCCAGTACAGCGGGGTGTATTCGCGGCTGGGAAGCGAACGCATCACATCGAAGGCTTCGACGCGTTCTTGGCCCGGGAAGATCCGCAGGTGATCGTCCTGCCCGGGGAGCGAAAAGTCCCGCAAGTCCTCACCCTCAAGACGGATGCGCACATAGTCCTCGGCGAGCCACTCGCGGGCGGCGAGCTTCACTGACCGGATTTTGAGGTCGACGGGGTGACGCACGAGTTCGAAAGCGCGCGGCGAGGCGGTCATGGGCGTGGTCCTTTCATCGGCGGGATCCAGGAGGAAGAGCGCCGAGGCCATGCGTGCCCGGATGTGATCAGTTCTGCAGCACGCCCGCCGATGAACACTGACGGCGTCATCGCTGTGCCAAGCCTCGTCCCCTGGCAATGCCGTCGGGTCTTGACCACACGCGTTGCCGCTGCATCCATCCGATCTGGTCGGCATCTTCTCTCCCTGGTAGCATAGCGGACACATGTCCGGTTAAGCAATGAGCTCATCAGTCGGGTGCCACCCAGGCACACCACGCCTTGCGGGGGTGGCGCTTGCCTCGCCTGTCCGGCTCTAGGGGTGGATGGCAGTGTTCTATCGACGGATGGGGTGGGGGGGTGTTCCCGAAATGCCTCCTTGCGGTCGCGCATGCACCAATGCGTTCGCTCCTCTTCGAGCGCACCCGGAGCCCGACGGGCCCATTGCGGAGTGGCCCTCAGTGTGTGCGTTGCGCCGAAAGCAAAACGAAGTCTCGTTCTTTATGGTATGATCGGACCATGCCCAAAGTCAGCGAAGCCCATCGAGCCGCCCGCCGCGGCGAGATCCTCGACGCCGCGCAGCGCGTGTTCGCCGCCCACGGCTACCGGGGCTCGTCGATCACCCAGATCATCAAAGAGTCCGGCCTATCGGCCGGAGCGATCTACAGCTACTACTCCGGCAAGGAAGAGCTCTTCCATGCCGTGGTCAAGCGCACGTTTGCCACCCGCACGACGGCAATCACGCAGGTCAGCCCGGACGCACCACGCCCGCCCGGGGAGCTGCTGAGCTCGGTGATCACCGACCTGGGCGAAGAGATCCACACCATCGCCCCACAAGTCTGGGCTGAGGCGGCCGTGGAGCCCGAGGCCCGCGCCGCCGTAGCAGGGGTGTTCGCCAGCCTCGGCGACCTGCTACGCACCGAGCTGACCGAGTGGGGAGGCTCTCATCCCGAGCAGGCCGGAGACGACCCCGCCACCTGGGCTTCCCGACTGGCCCCGGTGCTAGTCGCGGTCATCCCCGGATTCATCTTGCAGCGGCTGACGATGCCCGACTTCGACCAGCGCGCCTTCCTCGACGCCCTCGTGCAAACCCTCGACCCCTGAACGCCTCGATGCCTGAACACGCTGACTAGACGAACCGCCACGCAGAACAACCAGATGGGCCCGCTATGTAGCTGGCCGAAATAGCAGAAAGAGTACGGACATGAAGATCGCACTGTTGGGTGCCACCGGACGGACCGGCACCGAGCTCATGAACCAGGCACTGGACGCCGGCCACGAGGTCGTGGCCTACGTGCGCCGACCCGACGCCCTCACCTCACGCGAGGGACTCAACGTCGTCGGAGGACAGCTTGATGACCGCGAGGCGTTGACCCGCGCAATGGATGGGTGTGACGCCGTCGCGGTGGCGTTGGGGCCGAAGATCAGCCAGCACAACGCACCGATCATGGCCACCGCCATCCCGCCGGTGATCGCCGCCGCGAAGGCCAACGGCGTCAAGCGCGTCGTGGTGCTCTCGGCCCTGGGAGTCGGTGACACCTTCGCCAACACTCGCTACCCGTACCGGTTTGGGTGCCGGACCTTCCTCGCCGCGAACTTCCGCGACCATGTTGCCGGTGAGTCTCAGCTCGCCGGCAGCGGTCTGGACTGGACCACCGTGCACCCCGGCCCGCTGTCCGACGCGCCGCGCACCGCGAGGCCACTGATCGTCGACGCCAAGAGCGGGACAAAGATGCCGCGCGCGCCCCGCACGCGCCGCTCCGACGTGGCCGCGGCAATGCTGGCGATGATCGAGGACCCCGCCACTATCGGCAAGCAGATGCTCATCACCTCCGCAGTCCAGGCCGCCTGATCGTGAACGCGGAGGAGGGCGCGGAGCACGTCGCCAACGAGGCGACGCCAATGCCGGCCGGTCCCGAGCCGCCGGGCGCTGACATGGTGGCGGCGGCACGACAGCTGCGCCGCGAATTCGAGCTGATCCAAATGGAGAGTGAGTTCGCAGTCGAAGAGGTCCTCACCAAGATCTCCATCCTCCGCCAAGAATTCGTGCGGCTTCGTCGCTACAACCCCATCGAGCACGTGAACTCGCGGGTCAAGACCCCGGCGAGCACGCTGCACAAGGCGATCCGGCTCGGCGTCGACCCGAACCCAGCCGGTATCCGGGAAGCTGTCAAAGACATCGCCGGCGTGAGGATCACGTGCAGTTTCATCGCTGACACCTACCGCGTCCTCGACGCCCTCACCGCGCAGGCCGACGTTCGAGTGCTCTCGGTCAAGGACTACATCAAGGCACCCAAGCCCAATGGCTACAAGAGCCTGCACGCGCTGGTCGAGATCCCCGTTTTCCTGTCGACTGGGCCGGTACATGTGCCGGTCGAAGTACAGGTTCGCACCATCGCGATGGACTTCTGGGCAAGCCTGGAGCACAAGATTCACTACAAGTACGAGGGCGAAGTCCCACCACGCCTCGTTGAACGCCTGAGCGCGGCAGCGAAGGCGTCCGAGCGGCTCGACGAGCAGATGGAGGGCCTCTACGCCGAAGTGCGCGAGGCACGGGAGCCGACGACGGACGAGGACGAGGAACGCCTGGACGACCGAATGTTGATGCGGCTGTGGAACAGCGCCCGCGACGGGCACGCCGTGCACCGGGAGGAAGAGGCATGACCGAGAGGACCGCCCTCATCGAAGTCCGGGGCCTGACGAAGAGCTACGGCACCGGCCAGAACCGATTTCGGGCCCTGACCGACGTCGCCTTCGATGTTCAGGAGGGCCAGAGCGTTGCGATCGTCGGAAAGTCCGGGTCGGGCAAGTCGACCCTCATGCACATCCTCGCGCTGCTGGACACCCCCGACACCGGCAGTCTCGTCCTCGCCGGTGTCGAGACGTCCTCGCTGAAAGGCCGCAGGTTGGGCCGCACCCGCAACGCCACCTTCGGCTTCGTGTTCCAGCAGTTCTTCCTCACCGCCAACCAGACGGTGCTGGAGAACGTGATCCTGCCGCTGAAGATCGCCGGAGTCGGCCGATCCGAACGCCGCCGCCGAGGGATGGCGGTACTGGAGCAGCTCGACCTCGCCGACAAAGCAAAGAACAAAGCGACCGCCCTCTCCGGTGGCCAGAAGCAGCGCGCCGTGATCGCCCGCGCTCTGATCAACAACCCGCGTGTCATCTTCGCTGACGAGCCCACCGGCAACCTCGACACAGCCACGGGCGCGATTGTCGAGGACATCCTGTTCGGGCTCAACCGAGACCAAGGAATTACGTTGATCGTCGTCACCCACGACGAGGAGCTCGCCGCGCGCTGCGACCGCCGCATCCAAATCAGCGACGGCCGAATCGTCTCCGACGACGTCGTCGCATTCGCCGAAGGGAGATCGCGATGAGAGCCGTCGACATCATCGGCACCGCCATGACGAACACCCTGCGGTCGAAGACCCGAACGCTGCTGACGGTCCTGGCGATCTTCGTCGGCGCCTTCACCCTGACGCTGACCAGCGGACTCGGCACCGGCATCAACCGGTACATCGACGACACCGTTGCAGGCATCGGGGCGAGCGACGTCATGACAGTGACCAAGGACTCCGACGCGCAGACCGACGGAGGCTTCGGCAGCTCAGACGGGCCGGTCGAGTACGACCCCGACGCCGTCCCCGCCGGGCAAGGCCAGGCGGCCCCGGGCATGTCTTCGACGACGACTGCGCTCACTCCCGAGGATCTCGACGAGCTCGCCCGCGTTCCTGGGGTGCTGCGCGTCGAACCGACCCGCTCGATCACCGTCGACTATGCCCAGCACGGCGACGGCGTCCGATACACCGTGTCCGTCGGGAGCCTCGTACCTGGCCAGACCGTCCAGCTTGCCGCCGGCGAAGCGCCCGACGACTCCGAGGACCTCGAGGTCGTCATCCCCATCGACTACGTCGAGGCCTTCGGCTTCGCGTCAGTTGAGGACGCGCTCGGCCAGGACCTGACCATCGCCCTCAGCGACGGCGTGCGCACCCAGCACACCGTCACCGCGACCGTCACCGGAGTAGCCGAGGAAGCACTGGCAGGCGCGGGATCCAGCCTGATCCCGAACGACGCGCTCACCGAGGAGCTGTGGGACCTGCAGAACACCGGTGTGCCCGAAGACCAGCAGGATCGGTACGCCAGCGCCAGCGCCTGGTACGACCCCGACGCGAGTGAGGAGGATGTGGAGGCCCTGAAGTCCGCCCTCGCCGAGGTCGGATTCACGGGAACGACCGTCGCCGATCAGCTCGGCGCGTTCCGGACCGTCATCGACGCCATCGTCCTCGTACTCAACGCCTTTGCCGCGATCGCGCTGCTCGCGGCTAGCTTCGGCATCGTCAACACCCTGTACATGTCCGTGCAGGAACGCACCCGCGACATCGGGCTGATGAAGGCGATGGGATTGGGCTCCGGCCGAGTGTTTGCCCTGTTCAGCCTCGAGGCCGTGTTCATCGGACTGCTCGGCAGTCTCATAGGCGCGGGCGCGGCGATCGCGATCGGCACCGCCATCAGCGAGTCTCTCTCCACGAGCCTGTTCTCCGATCTTCCCGGCCTGACCGTGATCGCCTTCGACCCGCTAACCGTCGGAGGCATGGCGATCATCGTGATGGGCATCGCCTTCCTCGCCGGGACGCTGCCCGCAGCCCGCGCCGCCCGGAAGGACCCCGTCGTCGCACTGCGCTACGAGTGACTTGCCCCGGGCGCACCGCGCCCGGCAGGACAAGAGTCTCAGGACTCGTGCAGCAGCGCAGTGAATAGCTAGTGGTGACACCGTCAGTTGGCGTACCTGCCCCGTGTGACGATCTCAATTCGGGTGATGACGGCTGGGCAGGGTTATCGGTATCTGCTGAACAGCGTGGTTGTCGGTGATGGTGACCGGGACGCGGCGACCGCGCTGACGCGCTACTACGAGCAGTCCGGGACCCCGCCGGGCCGCTGGCACGGGTCGGGACTGGCCGGTCTCGAGCAGCCTGTCGCTCCTGGCTCTCAGGTGTCCGAGGAACAGCTCCGACGGCTCTTGGGCCATGGGCATGATCCGGTGACGGATACGCCCCTGGGCCGGCCGTTCCGCTCGTTTGTCCCGGAGACAGAGCGGGTCCAGGCCCGCGTCGATCAGCTCCCCGACTCGCTGACCGGTGATGAGCGGGCAGCGGAGACGGCGCGGATCGAGGCCGAGGAGGCCGCGAAGCCGGTCGCGGCGCCGGTCGCGGGGTTCGATCTGACGTTCAGCGTGCCGAAGTCGGTCTCGACACTCTGGGCGGTCTCGGATGCGGGGACTCAGGCGCTGATCGCGGAGGCGCATCATGCGGCGATGAACGATGTCATCGACCTGATCGAGCGGGATGTCGCGATGACCCGCGTTGGCGCGGCTGGCCCCCGCGGCGCCGTCGCACAGGTGGAGATCCGTGGCCTGCTGGCCACCGCCTACGATCACTACGACAGCCGCTCGTCCGATCCGCAGTTGCACACGCATCTGGTGATTGCGAACCGTGTCCAGGCTGTCCGCGATGGGAAGTGGAGGACGCTGGATTCTCGCGCCCTGCACAACGCGGTCACGGGGCTGTCGGAGCACTACAACGCCGTCCTGTCCGATCACCTCGCCCGCGCGCTGGAGGCGAAGTGGGAAGCCCGGGAGCGAGGACCGGGCAGGCCCACGGCGTGGGAGATCGCCGACGTCCCGCAGGAGCTGATGGACGAGTTCTCCTCCCGCACCCGCGACATCGAAGACGCCAAGAACCGCCTGGTGGATGAGTATGTCGCCAAGCATGGCCGTAAGCCGTCGTCGAAGGTGCTGTGGCAGATCCGCCAGCAAGCCACCCTGGAGACCCGCCCTGAGAAGGAGCACCACTCCCTGGCCGACCTCACGACCAGGTGGCGGGAACGCGCCGAAGCGACACTGGACGCCGACCCGTTGGCGTGGGCGCGAGAGATGCTCGCGGGTGCGGAGTCGGAGCCGCTGCTTCGGGCCGATGACCTCCCGTCCGACACGATTACGGAGCTCGCCGACATCGTGGTCGCGACGGTCGCGGACCGCCGGTCGACGTGGCGGCGGTGGAACCTCCTCGCTGAGGCGGTCCGGCAGTCGATGCCGTGGCGTTTCGCCTCGGCGGAGGACCGTGACGCCATCGTTGGGATGATCACCGATGCCGCCGAACAGGCCTCCCTCGCCCTCACTCCGCCCGAGCTGGCTTCGACGCCGGAGAGGTTTCTGCGCTCGGATGGGTCGAGTGCGTTCCGGCCCCGGCATGCGACCGTGTACTCCTCGACGGACCTGCTCGCTGCGGAGGACCGGCTCCTGGCCGCCTCCCGCGACCGCGACGCCCCCACCGTCACGCTGCAGGCACTCGAGCACGCGGCCCGCACCCCAGCGAGCCGGGGTGAGCCGGTGCTGTCGATCGATCAGGAGCAGGCGATCAGCCAGATCGGGGTCTCCGGCCGCGTCCTCGACGTCCTGGTCGGACCCGCCGGGTCGGGGAAGACCTCCACCATGAAGGCCCTGCGCCGCGCCTGGGAGACCGAACACGGGCTTGGCAGCGTGGTCGGGCTCGCGCCGTCGGCCGCCGCTGCAGCTGTCCTGGGGGAAGACCTCGGCATCCAGACGGAGAACACGGCGAAGTGGCTGTTCGAGCACCGCCGCGGCGCCTGGGACCTGCAGGCCGGGCAGCTGCTCATCGTCGACGAGGCGTCCCTGGCCGGGACTCTCGCTCTGGACCAGCTCACCGCCCACGCCAGGCAGGTCGGGGCGAAGATCCTCCTGGTCGGTGACCCGCACCAGCTCTCGGCCGTGGACGCTGGTGGGGCGTTCGGGCTGATCGTCCGCGACCGCCCAGACGTGGCGCGCCTGGCCGAGCTGCACCGCTTCCGCCACGCCTGGGAGAAGCGCACTTCCCTCGCCCTGCGCCTCGGGGACGCGGAGGCGATCGATGAGTACATCAACCGGGACCGGGTGCATGACGGCAACTACGACGACATCCTCGAAAAGGCCTACCAGGCGTGGCGCGCCGACCAGCAGGCAGGCAAGGCATCGCAGTTGATCGCGGAGACCATCGACACCGTCTCCGCCCTGAATGCCCGCGCCCGCCTCGACCGCATCGCGACCGGCGAGGTCGTCGACGAGGCCGGGGTGACCCTGCATGACGGGAACCACGCCTCCCGCGGGGACGTGGTCGTCACCCGACGCAACGAGCGGCGACTCGCGCTCGGCCGAGGCTGGGTGAAAAACGGCGACCGGTGGATCGTCACAGGCACCCGCGAGGACGGCTCGGTCGCCGTCCGACGGGAGAATTCGAGATGGCGCACCACGATCACGCTGCCGGCCTCCTATGTCGCTGACGAGCTCGAGCTTGCCTACGCCGTCACGGCCCATCGCGCGCAGGGGTCGACCGTGGACACGGCGCATGCGATCGTGCATTCCCCGGAGATGACCCGGGAGAGCCTGTACGTGTCGATGACCCGCGGCCGGGAAGCCAACCACGTCTACGTCGCCACCGACCAGGCGCACCTCGAGCAGCACCAGTTCCGCGACGATCTGGAGATGAGCGGGCGGTCGGTGCTGTACGGGATCGTGCAGCACACCGGCGTTGAGGTCTCCGCGCACGAGATGATCGAGCAGGAACACGAGGACGCTTCCTCGATCGCGCAGCTCGCCGCCGAGTACGAGACCATCGCGGTCGAAGCCCAAGCCAACCGATGGCTCACCGTCCTCACCCACGCCGGCCTCACCGGCGAGCAGCTAACGGAAGTCGCGGATGCGGACTCCTTCGGCGTCCTCTCGGCCGAACTACGCCGCCTGGAGGCCTCTGGTCACAGGGTCGAGCAGCTCCTGACCGCGGTCGTCCGGGCCGGGAGACTGGAGAACGTCGAGGACATCGGCTCCCTGCTCCGCCACCGCGTCACCCGCCTCGCCGACCGCTACCAGCCGTCCCCGCCGCCGCGGCCCGGGCTCATTGCCGGCCTCATCCCACGCGCACAAGGAGCAATGAACCAAGACGACCAGGCGGGATTGGCCGAGCGCGAGGCCCTGATCGAGCAGCGCGCCCAAGCCGCCCTCGACCGCGCCCGCGACCAGCACGAGCCCTGGCTGACCGGACTGCCGGAGCCGGAGAGTGTGCAGCAGCAGGCGTCGCTGCGGGTGATCGCGGCCTACCGTGACCGGTGGCGCATCACCGGCACCGACCCGCTCGGCCCCGACCCAGACAACGACGCCCAGTGCCTGGACTACCGGCGCGCCAGCGCGCACCTCGAGATCCTCCGCACCGCCACCGACGACCCCACGGTTCCGGCGCCCGCCGACAGGCGTCCCGGCCGGGACGCCCCGCAACGTTGACCCGGACCGGCCGAGGGGGTGGCAGTTGTCGGCGGGCGGTCGTATCCTGGTAGTGAGCAGGAACACAGATGTCCGACCCAGCGAATCGCAATCTGGGCGGAAGACCCTCTCGCCATCGGGAGACCCACCAGCACAGGCCTGCGACATCGCCAACCGGCTATCCGCCTGTGCTGAAAGAGGTCCGAGATGTTCACCGGATTGTGGAACCTCAGCGTCCGCACCCACACCCTGCTGCAGCGATACGCGCCCACCAACCGACTCCTGAACCGGCTACGCACCCGTGAAGGACTGCGCTGGGGCGTCCCCGCGATGCTCCTCGGACTCGCCTACCTGGCCGCGGCCGTCGGCTGCGCCGCGCTCGTCCAGGCCGGCTGGACCGAATGGCTCTACCTGCCATTCCTGCTCTTCTTCTACAACGCCCTGAAGTTCCTCATCTTCGGCCCCTGGAGCCTCGTCCTCCTCGCCCGCGCCCGCATCCGCGAACGCCGCCAGCGCAAGCAGTCGACAGCACTACGTGCCTGAGGTCCCTGAGCCACGCCCTCGGCCGGAAGTGGAGCCAGGAGTCGCGCGGGGCAGCCGCGGAGAAGGAGATCGATTGCTCGTGCGGCCTCGGCTCCACGGCGGTCCGCTATCTGCGGGAGGCGGGAGAGGACGGCAAGTCGAGCCGGATCGAGCGCGAACTGCACGGGTGGTAGCCGCTGTTTGTCGTTGGGATCCGAGCCGTTGCAGTCGGTGCCTGATCGGAGAATGGGGCCATGGAACGACGCATTGACTTCTCGCGGGACCGCTGCATGCTGTGCGCAGGCTGCGGCCGCGAGTTCCTCGTCGACCTCGGCTGGATCGACCGCTGGGAGCAGACCGAAGAGAAGTGCCCCGGCTGCGGCCTGACCTGCGAGCACGAGCACGCGCCCCGGGTGACGATCGCTCCTCGCGACCCAGCGCTCGACAACGAGCGGGTTCCCCAGTTCTTCTGGTACCACACGAGCACCTGTCCGGACTGGCCGGCGAAGCACTTCGACCCGGCTGCAGACCTGACGGCCGAGACGCGCCTGAGGATGGGCGGCGAGGAGCACGTCGCCGCGTGGACAGCGCGCCAGCGCTCAAAAGCGCTCCACGTCGGCACATACGAGGCCGCGGTCCACAACATGCTGCGGCGAATGGACGACCAAGCCGACAGCCGCAACCAGTTCTACCTCTACAGGGTGCGGCTCAGGCCGGACGTCGTGGTGCGGGAGGGCTGGCTCGTCGATCCCAGCGACTGGCTCGGCGACGTGGTGCTGACCGAGGTGTGTCCATCGGGCATTGATGTCGCGCGGTACCTGAACTACCACGAGGATCCCGGCGGGCTTTCGCTGGCGCTGGGTCGGAACGCGATCACCAGCGTCCAGGAGATCGCGATTCCACTGCCCGATGCATGGGACGGCGGCTGGGCGCGCGAGGCCATCGCCACCCTCGAGAGCGCATCCGACGTACCGGTCCGTGCGACCGGGAAGCTGGCGCGTTTCATGCCGCCGTCCTCGCCGCGGGCGACCGAGGGCCGCGAGCTCGGCCGGGCGCTGGCCGGTCGGCTGCCCGTCAACCTCCGGCGTCAGTTCGAGTCGGCCGTGTCGTTCGACGAAGGGACCGATCCGGTCCCGTGGGCTCGCCGTGCGAGCAGCCTGTGCGGCCTGATCGTGGATCCGCAGCGCGTCCTGGCCGCGCTGGACGCTGCGGAACATCGCGAGGTCTGACGCTCGGCCCGGACCGCAGCACTCGGCCGCCCCCATTGGCATGGGCTCAGGAGCGGAGCGAGAACAGATCAGCTCGCGGAAGAATACGGGGAACTCGTGCTGATCGTGGCCTTCGGACGGGCCGTCATGCCTGTTGTCTCCTTGAACCCCTCCGTCGTCCCGCACTTCTTGATGAGGTGGTTCACGTACGCCTTCGTGTACCGGTAGGACTTCGTCGGCTCGTCGTACTCGCAGAAGTCGCTGTTCGTCCGGTCGGGGTTCGGGTCGCCGTTCGGTGGACGGACCTTCTTCCTCTTCCACGCGGCGGTGAAGTGGCTCTGGTTGAACACGAACGGGATGCCGGCTTCGACCTCCGCTGCAGCAGGTTTCGGCATGAGCCTGCCGAGGCCGGATACCGGCTGCTTGCGGTCGCGCACGATGACCTGCCCTCGCCGTCCGAGCTCCTCGACGGCAGCCCGCTCGTCATCGGTCATGTCCGCGTAGTGCGTGAACTGCATGGCGACGGCGTCCGGGTCCTTGGGGGCCAGTTCGACCATCGCCCGCAGCCGGAACTCGTAGCGCGGGTCGGCGGTTACTGCCTCGTCGAGGCCAGACTCGTACTCAGTCACGAAGGTGCGCAGGTCGGCCGGCAGCGTCTTGCGGAACCGGCGGAGGGCCTGCTCTCCCTGGGGAGTGAACGTGCCGACGAAGATCGGCAGCCGCAGCCGGAGCGCCAGTGACTGGTTGTCGCCGAACTGAGCCGTGAGCTCGGACTCGTAGTTGACGAGCAGGGCATGGGCGTGGCCGGCGAGGTTGAGCATCAGCGCCTCGTCCGCGTGCGCGTGGCGGTGCTCGAGCCGGTTCCGGAGCCGGATGAACAGAGCGAGGTTGGCGCGGGCCGGATCCGTGTCCTCCGGCCAACGCTCCTTCATCGAGCGTTCCAGCTCCCACCGCTTCGGCTCGCCGTCGACCTTGAGCAGGCGCTTCTTGAAGCTCGGGTCCCAGTAGCGAAAGTCGACGTCGTCGCGGACGAACTCTGCGTGCAGCAGGTACAGCCATGCCAGGTGCATGTGGACGACGAATCCCTCGAACGCCCGTGCCTCCGCCGAGTCGTTGTAGAGGCGCACGGCCAGGCACGCCTCTTCGATGCTGGCGTCGAGGGTCGCCTGCCATCGCGGAGGTCTTGCCATGAGCCGAGGATATCGGGGGAACTGTGTGCACGGACGTGCCTCGTGAACATCACCTATGTGAGACGCTGCCCAGCAGCCGCAGCGGAGCTGACGATTGCGTCGCGGAAGTTGGCGTCGTGACTGGTTGAGGTGAAACCACGATTTTGGGACATGTTTTCCCAGCCGCGCGACGAACTCGGGAAAGGTCGGCATCCGATGTGTCGCATTGACGACCGCAGGAGTTGGCACAGGGGCCCTCGAGCTTGGCTCACCGTGGCCGCACCCCTGATTGCTTCGTGTGCTCCCACACCGTCATCCGGTGGATGTTGAACTGCTTCGCGATCGATAGCACGCTCTCGCCGTTCGCCCGAGCGGTTTGAATAGCCTCTACTTCCTTCACCGTCAGTGGTGTTCGATTACGTCTACTAGGGTTCGAGAGCACCCCAGGATCGGGTTCCTCGACGACGCTCGACTCATGTGAGCCACCTCGATCGCCCTGCTCCCACGCGGAAACCAGGCGATCCAGCCGCCTCTGGGAGTTCCGATTAGGTCCACCACCGGCCACCGAATAAGAGATGGCGTCGGGTTTCCGGCGTCATCTTCTTTTTGTGCCCGGGTATATCGCTAGGAATAGCAGAAGCGGTAGCTAAGTAGTTCACGTTCTCAACGCACTCTGACCCAGTACCTCGCAGGAAGCGATCTCCACGGGTCTAGGTCGGGCTCATGCTGAGAGAAGCGGGTAGCTGTGCATTGCGTTGCCTGAGGGCTCTGGCGATGACGGGGTTTCGGCTAAACGACGAAAGCCGCTCATTCGCGCGTCAAGCCGGGGGTTTGTTAGTCCCTGGCAGTTTTCTTGGATTGAACCATTCAGCACGTCACCTCGAAGCTTCGTTCCGTGCACTGTCGGCTGTTCGAGTTTTAGGACCGCTTCTGTTCCTGGATCCGGTTGACAAGATATCCGATTGTCCATCCGTTGATGCCAAATAGCAGGAACACGCCGATAGCTAGCGTACGCGGAACCATCCGCTGAAGAGAAGCAACGGCAACACGGTCGCGAGCGTCGCAAGGAAATGCACGAGCGATCGTTTCGCGAGCGGCCATGAATTGATGTCGTAGATGGGCATCACAGCAATGGTCGCCGCTGCGATCAGTCCCGCAAACAAGGTGCCATTCGACTGTGCGGCATCCTCGATGAAGAACGCGAGGGTGACCATGATTACCCCTGTTACTGCGCCTGAAACAAGGAACGGCGTCGCCTGCTTCACGCTCCTCGCGCTAGCGCCTTTGCGCGGGTCGGCGGTAGTGAGGAACGCGTTTTGGGTTCTCACGTCGTTGTCGTTGCAGCGTGGGCACGGGCCGATCTGGAGGGGCCACCCCTTCTTGCGTGGTCGCCCATTGCCCAGCGTGTTCCTGGTCGCCGCGTTTGTCTCAAAGCAGGCTGGCGCCTCATTCGCTGGGAAGCGGCTGCCACTACTTACCCTGCTTGAGGAGCGAGGGCCCAGTTTGTGAGGCCTTCGAGGATGACTTCACGTGGGAGCGAACCAAGGATGCTGCGGATCAGTGCCGGTTAGTCCCGTGGACGATGTACTGCTAAGTATTTGCCGGGGGAGGCCTGGTGATTTCCGGTTCGCCTACGGTTCGAACCCCTTAGGCGAACGGGAAACTGGCGGCACAATCAAGAAAACCCGCCCTCACCAGTCATTGATGACCTCGTGAGGGCGGGTTTCTTAGCAGTGGAGCTAAGGGGAATCGAACCCCTGACCTTTTCATTGCGAACGAAACGCTCTACCAACTGAGCTATAGCCCCTGACCTAATCGAGACTACTCCTGTCACTTGGTAGTTACCAAATCGGTTTCCTGTCAGGTTCGATACTTACCGGATAGACGCCGCTCACGCCGCTCGCTCAGAATTTCCTGTTTGACTACGTATCGGCTGGAATTGGCTTCCTTCGCCTCGGTAGGGTGAACACAGGTGGGCGTGGACTGCGTGCCTACAGCAGGGGAGAAGGGGAAGCATGATCGAATTTCGTGCAGTACAGATGCAGTACCCGGGCGGCACCATTGCCGTGCGCGATTTCAGCTATACGATCCCCTCCCATAAGGTGATCGCCCTGGTTGGCTCCTCCGGCTGCGGCAAGACCACCCTGCTGCGGATGGTGAACCGGATGGTCGAGCCGACCTCCGGCAGTGTGCTGATCGATGACGAGAACGTGGCCGACGCCGATCCAGTGCGCCTGCGCCGCTCAATCGGCTACGTCCTGCAGGCCGGGGGCCTGTTGCCGCACCGGACCGTGCTGGAGAACATCGCCACCGTACCCATGCTCAACGGGACTGCCCGCCGCCAGGCGTTGGGCGAAGCCGAAGAACTGCTTTCCCGGGTCGGCTTGGACCAGAAGATGGCCCAACGCTATCCGGGGCAGCTCTCGGGCGGGCAGCAGCAGCGCGTGGGAGTGGCCCGGGCCTTGGCCTCGGATCCGAACATCCTGCTGATGGATGAGCCGTTCGGCGCGGTTGACCCGATTGTGCGCCGTGAACTGCAGGACGAGCTGGCCCACCTGCAGCAGCAGCTGGGCAAGACCATCGTGCTGGTCACCCATGATATCGACGAGGCATTCCGGTTGGCCGACGAGGTGGTGATCCTGCGCGAGGGTGCCCAGATCGCCCAGGCGGGTTCACCCACCGAAATCCTCAGTGATCCGGCCGATGACTTTGTCCGCGAATTCACCGGTGCACACCGCGGCAGCCGCCAACTGCGCGAAAAGCTGGTGAACGGAACTCGGCTGGCGGTCGATGACCGGGGCCGGGCGGTAGGGGTGCTGCCTTCGTGAACTGGCTGAGCCATTCCTGGCCTTGGATCTTTGAGCTCACCGCACGCCACCTGGCACTGAGCGTGCCGGCCATCGTGCTCAGTGTGCTGATCGCGGTGCCGCTCGGGCGACTGGCGTACCGTCATCCGCGGGCGGGCGGAGCGTTGCTCTCGGCCGCCACCCTGCTTTACGCGATCCCGGCCCTTCCACTGCTGATCATCATCCCAGCACTCTTCGGGTTCTCACTGCGCTCCCCGGCGACGATTATCGTGGCGTTGACGCTGTACGGCATCGCATTGATGGTGCGTACCGCCGCTGATGCGTTTAACGCCGTGCCCGCCGAGGTGCGTCAGGCCGCGATGGCGATCGGCCATTCCCCGCGTCAGACGTTCTGGAAGGTGGAATTGCCGCTGGCTATCCCGGTGCTGATTTCCGGAATGCGGGTGGTGGTGGTCTCCACGGTGGGGCTGGTGACGATTGGGGCGCTGGTCGGCATCGCGAGCCTGGGCACCTTGTTCACGGACGGTTTCCAGCGTGGAATCACCGCCTCGGTGCTGACCGGGATTATCGCCACCGTCATCCTGGCCTTGGTGCTTGACGGGCTGGTGCTCCTGCTGGGTCGCATCGCCACCCCCTGGGCCTCCCAGCACGTGGCAATCAAGGCCCAGGACACCACCCGTGAGGTGAGCGCATGAGCTTGTTCTTGGATGCACTGCAGTGGCTCGCTGAGCCCACCCACTGGTCGGGGGCGAATGGCATCGGCACCCGGCTGGGTGAACACGTTTTCATCACGCTGCTGGTGGTTGTGGTCGCCGCCGTCATTGCCCTGCCCGTCGGGATTGCCGTGGGACACACCGGCCGCGGTCGGACCCTGGTTGTGGGCGTTCTCGGAGCGGCACGTGCCGTACCCACGCTGGGGCTGCTCACCCTATTGGGGTTGTGGCTCGGGATTGGTTTGAAGGCACCGGTCATCGCGCTGATCATCCTGGCGATTCCTTCACTCTTGGCGGGCGCCTACGCGGGGGTCGAATCGGCCAACCGCACCGTGGTGGATGCGGCCCGGGCGGTGGGCATGAGCGAAGGCCAGCTCATCCGCCGTGTCGAGCTGGCCCTGGGCGCTCCGGTCATCATCGGCGGCGTGCGCGCCGCAGTGCTGCAGGTCATCGCCACGGCAACCCTGGCGGCCTACACGGCCGACGTCGGGCTGGGCCGCTACCTGTTCGCTGGCCTGAAGACCAGGGATTACGCCCAGATGCTCGCCGGAGCCATTCTCGTCGCGGTGCTTGCCGTGCTGGCCGAGATCCTGTTGGCTATGTGGCAACGACGTGCACGGCGCAAAGCGAGCCCGGCGGCCCGTGAAAGACAGGATTCGGAGCTGTCCGGCAACGGCAGCCAGGTATAAGGAGAAGATCGAACCATGAGGAAAATGATCCGAACCGGAATCATCGGTTTGGCCGCAATGTTTGCGCTGGCCGGTTGCGGCTCCGGTGATCCACTGGATTCCGGCGAGTCCTCAGCCTCCGGGAAGGGCGAGCCGATTGTCATCGGCTCACAGGACTACTACTCCAGCGAAATCATTTCTGAAGTCTATGCCCAGGCACTGGAGGCCGAGGGCTACAGCGTGGACCGCCAGTTCCGCATTGGACAGCGTGAGGTCTATGTTCCGGAGCTGGAGTCCGGAGACATCGATCTTTTCCCGGAGTACACCGGTCCGCTGCTGCAGTACTGGGAGCCGGACACCGAGGCACGGCTGTCCGATGACGTCTATGAGTCATTGAAGAAGGCGGCCCCGGACGGGCTGCGCGTGCTGGAACAGTCCCCGGCCACCGACCAGGACTCCTACACGGTCACCAAGGAGTTTGCCGAGCGTTGGGGAGTCGAGACGATTGACGACCTGGCCAAGGTCACCGAGCCAATGACCATGGGGGCGAATTCCGAGGCCGAGGAACGCCCCAACGGACCGAAGGGCCTGAAGGAAACCTACGGCGTCGATGTGGGCTTCACCCCGATCGAGGACAGCGGTGGCCCGCTGACCGTCAAGGCACTGAATGACGGTTCCATTCAGCTGGCCATCATCTACACCGCCGACCCAACCATCGCCCAGAACAAGCTGGTGTCGATCAAGGACACCAAGGGGCTGTTCCTGGCCTCCCACGTGGTCCCGCTGGCCAGCGACAACGTGGATCAGGGAGCAGAGGACGTGATCAACAAGGTCAGTGCCGCCATGCAACCCGAGGACCTGCTGAACATGAACCGGCGCAGTGTGGCGGACCAGTTGCCCGCCTCGGAGATCGCCCGAGAATGGCTGCGCAAGGCGGATCTGGGCTAGCTTCCCCTAGGCCACTGTCACAGGCCCTGACGAATCACCCCGCGGGTGGTTCGTCAGGGCCTTATGCGTTGGCCAACGGGTGAACGCGTGAGCCTGTGGCCGCGCTAGCTGCGGGCCTGAACGTCCTGGTCGGCCCCGCGCATGATCTTTTCCAGATCGTCTTCCTCGGGTACCGACAGGTAGCGCTCCAACGAGTCATTGAGCTCGCGCAACCACGTAGTGTGGTGCACGGCCGCCATGGTTCCGGTCATCACCGATGGGTACACCTGATCTCGGTAATTGAGGATGTTGTGCTGCTTGTCGTTCTTCCAAGACAGGAAGATGCGTGAAACCTCATCCAGATCGAACATCGGGTAATCGGTTTGCTCGATCAGATCCCGGATGTAGTCGGCCTGGAAATAAACCTCATCGGCGGCCGATTCCAGGCTGTGAAGCCGATCGAGCCAGGTCTCGATGCTGCGGCGCTGCTCGGCCTTCCCCGGCAGCTGCGCACGGCCCAGGATCACGTCGCGCACGTACCACGCCTGGGCGTCAAACATGTTGAACGTGAACCACTGATCCTGCGAGCCGAGGTAGAACAACTTGTTGTTCGCTTCGCTGACCACCCCGCGGTACAGCGTATCCGGGTAGAGGTTGTTGGGGGAGGACAGCGCCAGGTGGGAAGGAAGGAACGGATAGTGGTGCAGGTAGCCGGTACACAGCACCACGGCATCGAAGCGCCGTGATTCGCCGTTGCTGAAGTGGGCGGTGGATCCTTCGAACCGCTCCACCAGCGGCAGTTCCTCCATGCCTTCTGGCCAGTCAAAGCCCATGGGGGCACTGCGGTAGCTCATGGTGACCGAGCGGGCACCCATCTTAAAGGTTTGCACCCCGATGTCTTCGGCAGAGTAGCTCGCGCCTATCAGCAGGACATCCTTGTCGGCCAAGCCCTCCGCGCCGCGGAAGTCGTGGGCGTGCAGCAGCTGACCCGGGAAAGTCTCAATCCCCTCAAAGTCGGGGACATTGGGGAAACTGAAGTGTCCGGAACCGACAATCACCTGATCGAATTCACTGGTCTCGGTCGTACCCGATTTCAGGTCCTCAACGGTCAGGGTGAACTTCTGACTGCTTTCATCGAAGTCAACCCACCGTACGATCGTGCTGAAGCGGACAAACTGCTTCACCCCCGACTTTTCGGCGCGGCCGTTGATGTAGTCCCACAGCACAGCGCGAGGCGGGTAGGAGGAAATCGGCCGACCGAAATGTTCATCAAAGGTGTATTCCGCGAACTCCAGTGCTTCCTTCGGCCCGTTGGACCACAGATGCCGGTACATGCTTGAGTGCACCGGCTCACCGTGGCGGTCCAGTCCGGTTCGCCAGGTGAAGTTCCACTGCCCACCCCAGTCATCCTGCTTCTCGAAGCAGACGATTTCCGGGATTTCAGCTCCCTTTTTCTTCGCGGATTCGAACGCTCGAAGTTGCGCCATTCCGCTGGGTCCTGCACCGATAATTGCGACGCGTTGTGCCAATAGTACCTCTCCGGCTTAGAGCCTGATCTCATTCGTCGCGCGGCAAATCAAACAAAAAATCCGACTGATGTTCGCCGCGCGGAAGAACAGGCACCAGCCGCCATCTCGGCTAAACGCAACAAAAAGTGGTCACTTGCCGAGGAAAAATCTCACCAATTCTGGGAGCCAATGTCTTTCAGTCTAGCAGAAGTCGGCTCCGCACCTGCGGAAATATGCGCATGATCCATGCGGGCGACGCGCTGATCGACGTAGAAATTCCGTGCTGAGTAGGGCATTGACACCCTGTATTTGATAGGTGATCCAAGGTATATGGACGAATATTCGGATAATGTTTTGGTGCAAATATGTGGAATCAGATTACAGAATACGATTGAAATCCAGAACGTGCGGGAGCGCAATGCAGCTGACGAATGCCGGAGGGTCCAGGCAATATTTCGTACCCGATTCTCAGATGGCACGCTGTCAAATTGGTGGCCTGATTTATCACGAATAGCGTCATGCTCCCGGCATCCGGGGAAGGTCTTGCCCTGTGGGCATCCTGGCCCATGTCGCCCGTGCGCCATCTCTTGCTAAGCTCTGCTGCATGGTGGCCTGGGACGAATCACTCGAAGGCGTCCTGGTGCTGCCCAACGGCAGTACGGTCCGTGGGCTTCCCAGGCGAATCGCGTTCCAATTGACCCCACCGCCTGAGCTGCTGGTCCGCCTGGCTGGGCGCAGGCCGGTTCAGGATGATCCGCACCAACGATGGATCAAATGGCCGGATTTTCGGGCCCCCACCGACACCGGGCAAGCGCTCAACGAGCTGCGAACGGCGTTCGAGCGCTGCGCCGAGGAGCGGGTGCTGATCAGTTGCCGGGGAGGTGTTGGGCGTACCGGTACGGCGCTGACGGTCATGGTCATGCTTGCCGGGATGCGTTGCGGGTGCGCTGTCGAGTGGGTGAGGGAACGCTACTCTCCGCGCGCGGTCGAAACCGTGTTTCAGCGCCGCTGGCTGAATACTGTGGACGATATTTTGTTCGCCTAGGAGCACCGTCGAGCGCGGCGATAAAGTTGGGGGACAGGCCCCAGGTTGGGCCGGTGAGGCAGTCAGGGGCAACGTACGACGAGGAGAAACGGTGAGCGAGCACGGCATGACCAAACAGGATGAACTTCACCCGGGCAGCAGCATCGTGGCGATCCGGGACGAAATTCAGCGTCTTGAGGATCCTCGCATGCGGGCCGTCAATGAGAGGCAGGGCAATGACTTCGGCATCAACCTGACCAAATTGCGGGCGATGGCCAAGGCCCTGAAAACGAACCAGGAGCTGGCCGAGGAGCTCTGGCAAAGCGGGGAGAGCACCCTGCGGCTGCTGGCGCTCCTCATCTGCCGCCCCAAGGCCTTCAGCCAGGAGCAACTCGATGCTTGGCTGCGCGAGGCCAGGGTTCCCAAGGTGCAGGACTGGTTGCTGAACTACGTGGTGAAGAAGAGCAAGTTCCTCGAACCGCTGCGGCAGTTGTGGATCGGGGACCTCGATCCCGTAATTGCCAGCGCAGGCTGGGAGCTGACGGCCCACCAGGTCACCAGGGCCCCACAACTGCTGGAGCTTGCGGCCTTGTTGGACACCATCGAGGAGCAGATGGCTGCCGCGCCAGAACGTCTGCAGTGGTCCATGAACACCACACTGGCCCAGATCGGCATCAACCACCCGAAGCACCGCGAACGGGCCCTGGCCATCGGAAATAGGCTGCAGGTCCTGGCCGACTACCCCACCTCCCCGGGCTGCACCTCACCGTTCGCCCCGGAATGGATCAACGAAATGGTGCGCCGCCAACAAGCCGCGGCCCAATAAACCCGGCGCCCCGCATCTGCGGCCTCACCCGTCCCACACATGCAGAAAGGCTCCACCGCAATTTGCAATGGAGCCTTCAGCAATTCACCTGTAGGGAATCGACAGCTAGGCGACGTCCTGTGGCTGACGGTTGCGGTAGCTGAGCTTGGAGACCAGCCAAAGCAGACCGGTCAACCCCAGGGTCAGCAGCAACTGGGTGCGCGCGGTCGCGTCAGTCATTGCAATGCCCACCACGGCCGCCATCGCCGCAATAGTGGCCAACGACAGGTACGGGAAGCCCCACAGGCGCAGCGGCATCTGCAGGTTCTCGCGATCTGCCCGGCGGCGCAGCACGAACTGGGTCACCGCAATGAACGACCAAATCACGATGATGGTTGAGCCGACCACGTTCAGCAGCAGCGGCATGACCGCATCGGGCCAGATCCAGTTCAGGCCCACCGCAATGAACGAGAAGGACACCGACCAGACCACCGCGTTGGCCGGAACACCCTTGCCGGTCACGTGGGTGACTGCGGTGGGGGCCATCTTGCGGGTACCCAGCGAGTAGAGCATGCGCGAGGCGCCGTAGATGTTCGCGTTCATGGCCGAGAGCAGGGCCACCACGATCAGCAGCGACATCATCAGTTCGACACCCGGCACGTGGAGCACCGACAGCACGGCGGCGAACGGGCCCTCGACAACCTCTGGGGAGTTCCACGGCAGCACGGCCACGATCACGATGATCGAACCGAGGTAGAAGAACAGGATGCGCAGCATCACCTGCGAGACGGTGCGCTTGATGTTGCCGGCCGGGTCATCGGACTCGGCCGCCGCGATCGAAACGACCTCGGTACCGCCAAAGGAGAAGATCACGATCAGCAGCGCCGCAGCGATGCCAGCCATGCCGGCCGGTGCGAACCCGCCATGGGCGGTGAAGTTTGCGAAGCCAATGGGCTGGTTGGTGGGGATCACGCCCACGATCACCAGGGCACCGAGCACCAGGAAGGCCAGGATGGCGGCGACCTTGATGAACGCGAACCAGAATTCGAACTTGCCGTAGTTGCCCACACCCAGCAGGTTGATGCCGGTGAACAGCACCACGAAGGCCAGTACCCACGCCCACTGGGGGATGCCGGGGAACCAGATCACCAGCATCGCGGCGGCGCCGGTGGCTTCGGCGGCAATCACCACCACCAGCTGGATCCAGTACAGCCAGCCCACGGTGCTGCCGGCACTGCGGCCCAGGGCCTCGTGCGCGAACGTGCTGAAGGCACCGGCGGACGGGTTGGCGGCCACCATTTCGGCGAGCATGGCCATGATGACAATGACAATCGTCCCGGCCAGCAGGTAGGAGATCAGCACGGCGGGCCCGGCGATGGAGATCGCCTGGCCCGAGCCGACGAACAGACCCGCGCCGATGGCCCCGCCCAGGCCCATCATGGAAATCTGGGAGCGGGTCAGACCCGAATGCAGCGCATTGGAGTCAGTGCTCTTGGTGGTGGTCCTGTGTTTCACATCAGCCCCGTTCATGCGTTGACCCCGGACAGTTTGGGAGCCAGGGCGGCCAGCACCCGGTTCACGTCCTCGGCGGTCCCCGAGGAAATCCGCAGCCCCTCGCCCGGGAA
This sequence comes from Glutamicibacter sp. BSL13, assembly GCF_052928425.1. NCBI lineage: Bacteria > Bacillati > Actinomycetota > Actinomycetes > Micrococcales > Micrococcaceae > Glutamicibacter > Glutamicibacter sp. BSL13. Next base: position 9,412 of record NZ_JAVGCZ010000028.1, on the reverse strand, counting down.
GGCGCGCACAACCACACCGCCGGCGTCCAGGGTTGCCTCCAGCTCACTGGTGCCCTCACCGGCCGGTACCCACACGAAGTTCGCCTGGGACGGCACGGCCGGGTAACCGGCGGCGATCAAGCCCTGGTAGAGCCGCTCACGCTGTTCAACGACCTCGTTGATCCGCAGCGCCAGTTCGTCCTCGGCGGCCAGGGAGGCCACCGCCGCGGCCTGGGCCAGGTTGGTCACGCCGAACGGGACGGCGACCTTGCGCAGGTTTTCAGCCACCGGCTCTGGGCTGATCGCGTAGCCGATGCGCAGACCCGCCAGGCCGTAGGCCTTGGAGAAGGTGTGCAGCACGGCCACGTGCGGGTACTTGGCGAACAGGGCCAGCCCGTCGGCGCGAACCTCTGAACGGTCAAAATGCACGTACGCCTCATCGATGACCACCAGCACATTGCGCGGAACGGCGGCGACGAACTTCTCCAGCGCCTCGGCCTCCAAGACGGTGCCCGTCGGGTTGTTCGGGTTGCAGATGAAAATCAGACGGGTGCGGTCGGTGATGGCATCGAGCATGGCCGGCAGGTCATGGCCGTAGTTCTCATCCAACGGCACCTGCACCGGCACGGCGCCGGAAACGCGGACCAGGGAGGGGTAGGCCTCAAAGGAGCGCCAGGCGAACATCACTTCGTCGCCGGGACCGGCGACTGCGTGGATCAGCTGGGCTGCCACCTCCACCGAACCGGAGCCCAGGGTGATGTTCTGCGGCTGGACGCCGTTCTTTTGCGCCAGCGCGGCAATGACGTCGGTCGCCCCCATGTTCGGGTAGCGGTGAATCATTTCCAGCTCGTGGCCCACCGCCTTGACGACCGAGGGCAGCGGAGGGTGCGGAGATTCATTCGAGGAAAGCTTGGAGGCTCCCGGGGCGGCAGCCTTTCCCTGACGGTAGGCAGGTACCAGCTCCAGGCCTGGGCGGTGGTGGATGGTCATGACATTCCTCTCCGAATGGAACATGCGCCCTCCCGGTGGCCGCGGTGGCGGCGGTACGGGCAGTGGCAGGTGGGAAGCGTTTGGACGCGGCCGCGAGACTAGGACATCAACCAGTGCCGGGCCGGGGGATGACTGCCGTATCGGTGCCGCGCGCCAACGCGGACACCAAATGTGGTCGACAGCTGGAATTGCGTGCTCATTCCCCGGATTCTGTTCCTCGTGCTTGGCCGTAATTAAAGCCCTGTTCGGTGAACAGGATCACGAACTGTGATGGTAAAAGTCTCATTGCGCCCACTGCAAGTGGTGCGCACCACACTGTGCGAATTGACCAACTTCTGGCTACGGCGGAGGTATTTCACTATACAGACTGTATAGCTAGAACCTGTTAATCTTCCCGGTCTGCCTGAGCCTGGACGAGCGGGAGGGTGCGGCCCTGAAAATGCTCGCGCAGGGCCAGTGCGGAGGAGGTTCGGGCGACCCCCGGCACCTGCGCAATGCGGTCGAAGACATCCTGAAGTTCCGAGGCGTTGCGCGCCACGACCCGCAGCTGCAGGTCAAAGTCGCCGGTGACCGTGTACATGTCCATGATTTCCGGGATGCTGCGCGCCAGGGCGCCGGTGACCCGCTCGTGTCCGAACTTCTGGTTGATCTCCACGGAGCAGAATGCCACCAGCTGGTATTCGAACCCGGCCGGCTGGATCCGTGGAACGATCGCCTCGATGACCCCGTTGTCCTGGAGTCGGGACAGGCGGCTGGTCACGGTTCCGCGGGCGACCCCCAGCCGACGAGCGCACTCCATGGCTGGCAGCATGGGGGAGTCGGTGAGTAATTGGATCAGCTGGGCATCCAATCGATCAAGTCGCACGGGGTCAGTCCTCGCAGTTGGTGGCTTGGGTCTCACCCCAGATTACCGTTCCGGTGGGAAAGTCCTCTCCCGAAGAGCGCGTGGCCTGCATTCTCTGCACCGCTCGGTGGGGTCTCTGGCCCTGGTTCAGGGGCGAAGGGCCGCCCCGGCCATGTCTCAATGCCATCCATGGGTTACTGTGACGTAATCTACATAGAAGGTGATGGCCGGCTCCGCCAGGCGTAGACGTCTGCGGAAAGATCCGCTGATCGAAAGCGGGGGAAGGACTGAGGATGAATCACCAAGACTCCTTGGAATCGGTGCGGGGGATGAGGGTGCTGATCACCGGTGCCGCCCAAGGCATGGGCGCCATCTTTGCCCGGATGGCAGCGGCGGAGGGGGCTCAGTCACTGTTCCTCTGGGACATCAATGAAGAATTGGTTCAGCGCACCGCCGATGAGTTGCGCCAGCAGCACCCGCAGGTGGCAATCCATGCTCAGGTGGTCGACTTGAGCAGTCGCGCACCGATCGAGCGCGCCGCCGAGAAGGTACGCCACCACGGTGAGGTGCAAGTGCTCATCAACAATGCCGGGGTCGTGACCGGCGGAGCCTTCACGGACCAGGAGCCCGACCACATTGAGGCCACCCTTGCGGTGAACACCCTAGCTCCGATGTACCTGGCCTCCCACTTCCTTCCCGGGATGCTGGCCAGCCGCGGCCCGGGGCGGATCCTGACGATTGCCTCGGCGGCGGCCCTGGTCTCCAACCCGAACATGAGCGTTTACGCGGCCTCCAAGGCGGCCGTGTTGACCTGGAGCGATTCGGTTCGTTTGGAGTTGGAGCGGGTCCGGGGACACCAGGTGAAGATCACTTCGTTCTGCCCCACCTATGTCTCCACCGGGATGTTCGCCGGGGTCAACAAGATGCTGTTCACGCCGATTTTGTCCCCAGAACAGGTTGCGAGGAAGGCGTGGGAAGCGATGCTGCGTGGCACCCCGATTGTGTTAATGCCGTGGACAAGCAAGCTGGGCCAAGTGCTGCGTGGGCTGCTGCCCACTTCGCTGTGGGACCGGTTGGCCGGAGGGCCGCTGGGAATCTACCGATCCATGGATGGCTTTACCGGCCGCACCGCCGCTCAGAGCCAGCCCCGACCGGACGGCAGAGGCTGATCCCTGGCTGTCACGGCTCGGTGGGCAGTGATTTTCCCTCAGAGGGTACCGGCCTTTCGGCGTTGTCGGTAGGCTAAGGACTGCGCAGGTCCGGGCCTTGCAGCCCGCGGCCCGATGGCGCCAGGAGGGCTGGCGTTTGTTCAACAGGCCTGTGGTCGGGAAAGCCGGGAGGCAGCAATGGCCTATATCGTTCCGAATATTTGGTGCAACGGCAATGCGCAGGAAGTCGGGGATTTCTACGCAGGGATTTTTCCGCGCACCACCAGTGAGGTTGAGTCGCGGTACCCGACCCAGGGTCTGCTGGACTTCCAGCAGCCGTTGGCAGGGGAACCGCTGACGGTCGCCGTTGATGTCAACGGCACAAAGATTACCCTGGTGAACGCCGATGACAACTTTCGGCCCAATCCCGCCATTTCATTCACCGCCAATTTCCACCCGGCGTTCTTCGGGGGAGATCCGGGACAAACCCAGACCGCGCTGGACCAGGCATGGCAGCGGCTGAGCGAGGGCGGACAGGTCATGATGGAGCTGGACGAGTATGAGTTCAGTCCCCGGTACGGGTGGGTGGAGGACCGCTACGGGGTTAGCTGGCAGTTGACCCTGGTGGACCAGGGGGAGACGGTGCCCCAGTTCTTGACTCCGTGCCTCATGTTCTGCGGACCGGCGCAGAACCACGCCACCGAAGCCGCGGACTTCTACGTAGCCACTTTCAGCGACAGCAAGCCGGGGCAGCGCTTCCACTATCCCGAGGCCAATCCGCCGGTCACCACGGAGTCGGTGATGTACAGTGACTTCACTCTCAAGGGTCAGATGTTCTCGGCCATGGATTCCGGAGTGGAGATGGCTTTTACCTTCACGCCCGGTGTTTCCCTGGAAGTTGCCTGCCGTGACCAGTCTGAAATCGACGCGCTCTGGGAGGCGCTCTCGGCCGTCCCTGAGGCTGAGCAATGCGGCTGGTTGACCGACAGGTTCGGTGTCAGCTGGCAGATCGTTCCGCAGAACATGGGGGAGCTGATGCAGCGGTCCGGTGCGTTCGAAAAACTCATGGGGATGAAGAAGATTGTGATAGACGAATTCTAGATGCCGTTCTTGACCGATCTGTGAAGAAAGGGAGACTTCCCGGTTCCGGCAGGCGGGCAGAATGGCTAGGGTCCAGCACGCACGGTGCGGCTGGACCCAGCATGACGCCGACCTGAGCGAGTTGTGGCTGACGTCCGGTACTTGAGTCATTTGCGAACAAATGGCTCCCCCATGTGTACCACTCACTTCTAAGTGTTCCTCAAATTGTGGAGAAGACCGTGGTCAGCGGAATATTCACCCCACAAATCACCCCTGTCACCCTCAATGTGACAGAAAGCGCCGACTCAGCGTTGGCGTTGCACTCGCTGCTCATCCCATACCGGGGTGTCGGACTCGTAGATCCGTCCGTCGGCCCCGAACACCCAGAACCGATCGAAGGACCTGGCGAACCAGCGGTCGTGGGTTACGGCCACCACCGTGCCCTCGAAGGCGTTGATGGCGCGTTCCAGTGCTTCCCCGGAATGCAGGTCCAGGTTGTCGGTGGGCTCATCGAGCAGCAACAGGGTGGCACCGGATAACTGCAGCAGCAGAATCTGGAAGCGTGCCTGCTGCCCACCGGAGAGGGATTCGAACTTTTGCTCCGACTGCCCGGCTAGGCCGTAGCCGTCAAGGGCGGCGGCTGCGGCTTCGCGGGGCAGCCCGCTGCGGTGCTCGTCGCCGCGATGCAGGATCTCCAGCAGCGTGCGGCCGAACAGATCCGGGCGCGTGTGCGTCTGGGCGAAGTAGCCAGGGCGGATTCGTGCTCCAAGTTTCACCGTGCCCGCATGGTTGACCGGAGCGATCTCGACGTCCGAGACCGGGAGGTGTTCGCGTTCTGGATCAGTGCCACCGGAGGCGAGCAACCGCAGGAAGTGGGATTTGCCCGACCCATTGGATCCCAGAACGGCCACCCGGTCGCCAAACCAGATCTCGTTGCTGAAGGGTTTCATCAGGCCCGTGAGTTCCAGCCGCTCGGCCACCACGGCACGCTTGGCGGTCCGCCCGCCCTTGAGGCGCATCTGCACGTTTTGTTCCAGCGGAATTGCCTGCGGGGGACCGTCCTGCAGGAACTTTTCCAGCCGGGTTTGTGCCGCGTGATAGCGGTTGGCCATGTCCGAACGGAACGCGGCCTTCGTCTTGTACATGTTCACCAGCTCCTTGAGCTTGGCATGCTCCTCGTCCCAGCGCTTGCGCAGCTCTTCGAAGCGTTCGTTGCGTTCGCGGCGGGCCTCGACATAACTGCCGAAGGAGCCGCCATGCACCCACGCCGTGGCGCCGCTGTGCCCGGGTTCAAGGGTGGCAATCCGAGTGGCGGCGTTATCCAGCAGCTCCCGGTCGTGGCTGATGAACAGCACCGTCTTCGCCGATTCGTTCAGCCGCTGCTCCAACCACTGTTTCCCCGGCACATCCAGATAGTTATCCGGTTCATCAAGCAGCAACAGGTCATCGGGTCCGGCAAACAACGCCTCCAGGACCAGACGCTTTTGCTCACCGCCAGAGAGCGTGGAGGCCAGACGTCCTGCCGCCGCCTCGAATTCCACCCCCAGCGCGGCCATGCAGACCTTGTCCCAGGCGGGTTCCAGCTCATATCCACCGGCGTCACCCCATTCGATGATCGCCTCGGCGTACTTCATGTGGACTTTTTCATCTTCCGACTCCAGCATTTTGGCTTCCAGGGTGGCCACCCGCTCGGCAATGGCCGACAGCTGCGGTGTGGCGGTGGAAAGCAGCAGATCCCGCACGGTGCTTTCGTCGCGGACTTGGCCGATGAACTGACGCATGATGCCCAGGCTTCCGGAACGGTTGACCGCGCCGTGATCGGCTTTGAGGTCTCCGGCGATGATCTTGAACAGCGTCGTCTTGCCGGTGCCGTTGGGGCCGATCAGGGCCGTTTTGGAACCTTCGGTGACCTTGAAGCTGACCCCGCCAAGGAGTTGCGTGCCGTCGGAAAGGAAGTACTGGATGTCGGATACGTCGATGTGTGCCACCGCTCCATCCTATCGACGCGTCAGCGTCCTTCGTTCATGCGGCCATTGCCTGCGGTGCCATCGCCGGTTGATCGTCGGCGTTTCGGAGCCATCGGGCATGGTTGTCAACATCCATTGACGGCCGTGGCAAGCCGTGTCACCTTTAATTGACAACTTGGCAGAAGGGTACAGGGAAATGAAAACGGATCTGCGCCAGGATGACGGACGGGACCCCATCCGGGAGCTGGGTGACGTCGTGGCCCAGAAAAAGGAGCTGGCCCGTCGTGAGGCCGCCGCGGTTCGCAGCGCCCGCACCGCGGGGATGAGCTGGTCGGGGATCGCGACGGTTTTGGGCATTAGCCGACAGGCGGCACACCGGAAGTACGGAAAGAAATAGGGGCCCGGGACGCTTTGCGTCGCCGGCCCGGCGGGTAGACGCGAACGCCCCGGAACGACGAGCGTTCCGGGGCGTGAGCCAAAACTGGGTGTGGGAATTAGCTGGTGGCGGTCTTCTTGTTGGCGGCCACGGCGGCGGCGACGGCTACACCGGCCACAACAAGGAACATCAGGAACTTGCGTCCCTTGGAGCCCTTCTTCTGGGTGTTCAAGGCCTTCTGCGCGCGGTTCACGGCATCCTCGACGGAGCTGCGGGTGCGCTTGGCGGCCTTGGAGTTCCCGGTCACGTTGCTGACCAGATTGGCGCCTGCGTCGCTGATGGCCCCAGCATCAACACCGGCAATGGCCTTGCTCCAGCTTTCCTTCAGTTCCTGGGGGATTTCAGTCTTCGCGTTCTTGGCGAGCTTCTTCAGCGACTTCTCGACTTCTTTGAAGCTCTTCTTGGTCTTGGACATACGTTCCCTCTTTCCTTTGGATTCCCCAGCGCTTCCATGATGGGGACACCACGAAAGCTACTGATTACACCCTAGCCAGCGCGTTGTTCCGACTCAAGGCAACACCGGCTCATTATGGAAAACTCCCAGTAATCCCGCTGTGGGCGAACACCGGGGGGAAGACCAAGGCCGGTGTGCCATGGGCCAATTTGGCAGGCGCGAAAGCTCAGTCGCCGGTGAGCTGACGAACCCGGATGCGCACGCTGCTGAGCAGGCAAATCAGCAGCAGCGCGGTGCCGATGGTGGCGCAGATCGCGACCGGGGCGGAGGCCCGCGGACCGTCATAGGCGGCCACGGCAATCCACAGGGCCATCCAGGCGGCGCCGAGGTTCACATAGATCCCCATGGGGTTAAAGAACGTCATCGCGCTGACCGCCAGGCAGGTGAGCAGTACCAGCAGCGCCGTGGCCGCATGCACTGGCCGGGCCAGGGCCTCGACACCGAGCGTGGGAACCCAGGCGGTGAAATTCGTCAGGACCATCACCAGCGTCGTGCCGAAGAACAGTCCCATCGTGGCCCGGGTAATCCACCGATCCGCCGAGGTGTAGAGCACCTTGCGGCTGATCCGGCGCAGGATCAGGAACAGATCGGCCAGCAGCAGCAGCCCGATCGCCAGCGCCGCGCCGAGCTGCCGCGCATCCAGCAGCTGCAGCCACAACCCGGCCAGCAGGGCCGCTGCGGCGACCAGGAAGCGGATCCGGTAGTGCAGCAGGGCCTGGCGCTGAGGCTCCCGGCACTGGTACAGGGCATACAGTCCGAGCCCCAGCAGCAACGGAACCCAGATCCAGTCCGCCGACGCGGCAGGGGCACCATGCTGGGCATAGAGCACGCCGACGCCGTGCGGGCCGAGCTGGGTGGCAAAGGCCAGCCCGTGGGCCAGCAGTGCCCAGAGGGCACCGGCGAAAACCAGCGCTGCGCAGCACAGGGCCAGGGTCGTGGAAACCTGTGGGGTGCTGGTGCTCAAGACGTTCCTGTCCTCAATAGATCCTGCCTAGTGAGCTGATGGTTGTCACAACATACCACCGCAGCGTGGGCGCGGGGCCGAAACACGGCGTGCCGCTGACGGATTGGCGGCAAACGGTTAGTGTTGATCAGGTGAACGAAGAACTCTCCGAGGGCGCCCACTGGGTCCGCGAAGCCATTGCGCTGCTTGACGCCGACGCCAACCGCAGCGCCGACACCCACCTGCACGTCTTCCCGCTGCCCGCCCAGTGGGGCATCGACCTGTACCTGAAGGACGAATCGGTGCACCCCACGGGTTCACTGAAGCACCGCCTGGCCCGTTCGCTGATCCTCTACGGCTTGGTCAACGGCCACATCGGGAAGGACACCACCCTGGTGGAGGCCTCCAGCGGGTCCACCGCGGTCTCCGAGGCCTACTTCGCCCGCATGCTCGGGCTGCCGTTCATAGCCGTGGTGCCGCACGGAACCAGCAGTGAAAAGGTGGAGCTGATTGAGTTCTACGGCGGGCACTGCCACTTCGTGGATGGGCCGGCGGCCGTCTACCAGTCAGCCCGTGAGCTGGCCGCGGAGAGCAACGGGTACTACCTGGACCAGTTCTCCTACGCCGAACGGGCCACCGACTGGCGGGGCAACAACAACATCGCCGAATCGGTGTTCTCCCAGATGTCCGCCGAGCGCCACCCGATTCCCTCCTGGATCGTGATCAGCGCCGGCACCGGCGGCACCAGCGCCACCTTCGGGCGCTATGTGCGCTATCGGCGCCACGCCACGAAGGTCGCCGTCGCCGACCCGGAGAACTCGGCCTTCTATGAGGGCTGGCGGCGCCGGGACATGAACTACGCCACCGGCATTGGCTCACGCATCGAGGGCATCGGGCGCCCGGTGGTCGAACCGTCCTTCGTGCCCGGGGTGATCGACCAGATGCTGCAGGTTCCCGACGCCGGGTCCATCGCCGCCATGCGCCTGTTGCGGGCCAAGACCCGGCACTGGGCCGGGGCCTCCACCGGCACGAACCTGTACGCCGCCTTCGAGGTGATCGCCCGGATGCTGCGCAACGGCGAGCAGGGCAGCGTGGTGACGCTGATCTGCGACAGGGGCGAGCGCTACCAGAACACCTACTACGATGACGCGTGGCTGCAGGCCAATGACCTGCAGCCCGGACACCACACCGCGGTGCTGGAGCACTTTTTGCAGACCGGGCAGTGGGATCCGGGCCAGTAGCCCGCTCCGCCCGCCGGGGCGCCGCTACGTCGAAGGGCGCAGGGTGGGCATCAGGCCCAGGGTCTTCTTGCGCTGGTGCACCGAGAAGTAGCGTAGTCCCGCATCCGCGGCCACGAAGCGGCGCCGCGACCGGGCCGGCAGGTAGAGCACGTCGCCCACCGCCAGCGGCACGCTGCCGGTTTCGGTGTGCAGCACCCCGGAGCCGGAAAACACGTGGATCAGCACGTCCAGGTCCGGGCCCCGGTGTTCGCCGATCTGCTCCCCGGGGCCCAGTGCGATGATGTTCGCATCCAGATCCCGTTGTTCGGGCTCCAGCTTCCAGATCGCCCC
>NZ_JAVGCZ010000027.1:0-36234 GCF_052928425.1 Glutamicibacter sp. BSL13 | reverse complement strand
GCATCGAAAAGGTGATCCTTTTGAACTGGGTGGATGAAGCTTAGATACCTCTATTTTCCCAGTTCAGGTCACCTTTTCCTCGTTAAAGACCGTTAATGACGTCCCGAACGATGAAACGCCCGGGCTAGCAGAACCGTGGATCTTCCGTGAGGGCTTGCAAGGTTGAAAACAGCCAGCAAGTCCAGGGAAATGAAAAAGTGAAGGTGCCGCCCTGCTAGCCAAAATAACCGGAGGCGCTATCAAATCCACTTTGAGACACTGGATTTGCGCCATGTTCTCAGCGGGCACTTCGTCAGTTAGGAACGCTTCGAGCTGCTTCTTCTGGGCGCGTGACTTGATCTCGATCAAGCCGTCATCCCCCACCAGCCCATCGGGTGAATATCCGATGGTGAAGCCCCAATCTCGCGGGTCATGAAACAAACTTGGCGGGCTTCGGAATAGGTTTCGCTGTAGAGCGCCCGGGCGTAGGGTTCGTCCAGCTTTCCGCGCTCCATGTCTCGTGAAGTGAACGACGGTTCGACGTAGCCCGTGATCCTTTCAGCGGCAAGGTGGCGGGTCAGTCCGCGTGACGTTTCGTTGTTCGCGGCCTTCATCGTCTTTGTGGTGACCAGTCGGCCGACTACGGAAGCGGTGACTAGGCCGCGCCGTTGTTCGTACCATTCATCGGTTCCCTGCTCAACGTTCTCAAGGATTGTTAGGCTCATTCTTCGTCCTCACTTTCGGGCATGAAAAAAGACCCCGAGTGCTCAGGGTCTTGTGAGTTGTTGTCGCAACCGCAACCGGGGCCGCAACTGTTTTGATAGCCGCCGATGCCTAACGGGCGCATCCCCCACCGCCTTCCTTGGTGAAACCATCAGTCATTGAAGTCCTCCCATGCGTTCTGGAAATCTTGGTAATCTGCTAGAACGTCCGCCAATTCCCGCACGCGTTGCACCGCCTGTTCAGCACGCTCGGCCCGGTCGATCAGGGCCAGCACGGTTGTCGGGTCGAACGTGGTGATAAATCAGGCGTCCGTGTCCGCCATCCACTCAAGCACTCCATCGCACGACGCGTCGTAGATGATGCCTTGAGCAGGGCGGCGCACCACCTGGTGGAAGTCATCTCTCTGCCAGGGGCCGCGGGTCGCACCCTCGGCTACCTGCCGCAGCTGGTCTAGGTTGTCGGTCATTACTTCCCCGTTTCTCGAACACGGCGAGCGCGTAGTGCGTCGGTGTGTCGTATTTGTTTGAGCCATCCCGCTAGTGCCCAGAGCGGTTTGGGGTGTCCTGCGAATAGGGTGGCTTGGCGGTTTACTGATCGGCGGATGGCTTTTCGGTAGGTGCGGCGGGTGAATTTCATGCCCACCCCCGTAGCTTCCGCACTTCTTGGATCAGGCGCTTGATGATTTTTGGGTAGTCGCGTCGGTAGATCCATGCTTCTAGGCCGTGTTGGTTGGCTTTCCATTCGGCTTCTGAGAGCCAGCGGGGTGATATGTCGGGGTCGGGGTATGACCCTGTGTAGCGGCCTAGCAGGATGTGTGGGCCGAATGCGCGGACGGTCTTGCCTGTGATGAATCCTGAGAGGAATCGTTCGCCCCGAAGTGCTGCGTGGACGGCGTTCTCGTTCAGGGTTCCTTCGTTCCCGGTGCGCTTGCCGAGACGGTAGCCTTCCCGATATTCCTCTGTCTGCCCGTAGAGGTGTTGGGCTTCTGCCGTCAACGGCCCGTAGTTGCCGTCCATGAATGCGCGGTTGCTCACAGTGGCGCTCCAATCCAGTAAGCGGCTAGTGCCAGGCCGCGCAATAAAAGAACGCCGCCAGCCAGAAGGCTGGCGACGATAATCCCGACCCATAGCTAGGCATCCCATGTCATTTCAACGTCGTTCACGCGAACCTCCCTTGACTGCCCAGCGGATCAAGCGCCCGCCGTTGCGTGACTTCGTTCGTGATTTCTCGTAACCGACTTCGACCAAAGAGAACTCGGTGATCGCTCGGTTCATTGCTGCGCCGAACCAATTCGACTCCGGCGGGTACGTTGGCAAGCGGTCGCGAATATCGTCATTCGTGAATGACCGGCCCTCGTTGACAAGCTCGACAACCGCGCCGTCGAACGCTTCAAAGAACTCGTCCTTGGATTCGAAGACCATTGCCACCGGCAAGCCCTTCGTTTTCGCCCTACCCATAAAGCGTTATCCACTTCTGCGCGGCCTTCTCGGCATCACGGAACCGCTTACCAACGATCCGCAACGCCTTCTTCTCAGCGTCCGCCCGGCGGCGGTGCCCTGAAATGAGGGTGCCCCCGATGCCGGTTCGGGTTTCCGAGATGAAGAACTTCATGCCCGCGTCGATCAGGTACAGCACAATGTCCGGTTCGTGCCGGTTCACCTTGGCGCGCACCTGAATCTGCTGGTAGGTGCCCTGCCCAATGGTTTCCACCGTCGGTTCTAGGCGATGTAAGCTAGCCATGTTTTTGATTTCCTTTCTGGTAAAAGAAAACCCGGCACGGGGCCGGGTTGGGGATTTTGCAGATATCGTTATTGGATGGATCTAATTGCCCTGTTAATTGCAGCGTTATCGCTACTTGTCTCGTTCGCCTCGGTCGTTTGGGCAGTTCACGCCACTCGGGGATCGAACAAGAGTGCTCAAAATGCCATTGATAAGGCCGAGGCTGCGAATCAGCTCAGTACGGAGGCGAACGTCATCGCGGAGGACAGTAAGAGCATCGCAGTAGACTCCCGCAAAATAGGCGAAGAAGCGCTGGCGGTCGCTCAACGGTCCGAACTGCGCCAAAGCGACTCGAGCAACATCCACTGGGAATGCGACTGGGAAGAGCCAGGCATCTACCTGATAACCAACCGGGGAGATGACGAAGCGCTCGACGTCCGAATCATCCTTACCGTCGATGAGGAAAAGATCCGCGCCGACCATAAAACGATCCCCGGCGGCAGCAGCATCAAGATCGAATGTCCGCAAGCCCGAGCCACCTACCTCCAGGAGGTACGTGCTCATCGGGCGAAGATACGGAATCATCAAGCTAACTCCCTCAGGAGCAGGATGTACATCCCCGAACCGACAACGTTCGAGTACCAGTTCCACAGCATCCACGAACGGATCGATTGGAAGACTCAGGCCGGAAACGCGAGAGTGCACGATGAGCGATACCCTATGAGCTACCTGGGCGACTTCGACTGAACTCATGCTGCCACCGCCGTGGCGCGTAAGGTGCCGTTCTTCCGCACGTACGAAATGAGCGCGTTCTTTACCGCAGTCTCTCCGGTTTCGTCGCTGTACTGCAGTTGCGATTCCTCGGCGGCGTACGACAGGAGGAAACCCTGCGCCATGCGGTGCGCCTTGCGGTCGGGAAGCTTCTCTCCTGCTGCCGTGGCGCACTCTTTGAACATGTTTTTCAGCTTCACGAATGGAAGAGCATTATTTTCGGGCATGACAATTAGACCTTTCTAAAGCTGGTGAACTTGCAGCCAATCGGCTGACTTAGGGGAAGGTTGCCCGGACAAGGGGCTAGAGAGGGTGCCTAGAACTAGGCGATGCGGCGAAGTGCGTCCGCGATGCGGGTCTTATCGAACCGGCTGTCATGGTTGCCCAGGACGATCTGACGGATTTCGTCTTGCTGTTCGGGTGAGAACCTGTAGCGGTTTCCCACCTTCCCTGCCGGCCAGCTACCGTCAGACGCCCTGCGCTGGACGGTGACTACGCTGATTCCGTACTCAGCGGCGAGGTCTTCCGTGGTGGCGTAGGAATCGGTACGACGTGTCATGCCGCTTCCTTGGCGTGGTACTGCTCAGGCAAGAGGGTGACGGGCGGGATTCCGATTGCATTTGCGAGTCGGAGGAGTTCGTAGATTCCGAACTCGCCGCCACCGTTCATCCTGCAGACGAGGGCTGCTCGGGGAATACCGGAGTCCCTGGCTACTCGGGCGACGGGAATCTTTGACTTCTCGATCGTCTCGGCAACTTTCTGCGCTGCTTCGTTGTTGATTATGGTCATAACTCTATGCGCCCACTTGGGTACGTACAACTCTGTTCGGGTGAGAAGTTAAATAAACCTAGTGGGTGCGAACATGCCCGATATGGTGGCAAACTAACCAGTATGGATAACGAAGCGAAAGCAAGTCAGTCCATCGCCGCCCAGCTTCGGGCGACGGTAGCGGTAAAGGGAATCTTGAAAAAGGATCTGGCGGAACAGTCAGGCCTCGCAGTGAACACACTGTCTAGATACCTGAACGGACATCGAGATATCCCGGTGTCCGCGTTCATGCAGATATGCCAGGCTCTAGAACTAGATCCCGGAACTGTTTTGAACGAGGGCGCGAAGGACCTCTGATGGTGCAACACTACTTGCTAGTCCGATCACAACCAGGTCGGTTGCGGTCATCCTGGAAAGCGTCTCACCCACCGGTGAGGCGCTTTTCTTTTCGTCGGTGCTACCTTGCACTACTTCCCCTTATTACTAGTACTGGTGTTCGAATGAGAGGTTGCATTAAGCCTACGACGCGGAACGGACGGTTGGCTATCTCGTCGCCCTAAAGTCTCCCCCGTTGGGGGGATAGGCAGTGTTTTGAAGTGCTTTACAGTGTGGTTTAGTGCTGTCCTAAAATGCGGCTCAAAGTTTGAACTTCCGCGTGATTCCGGGCTAGAATCGGATTCCGAGCCGATTTTGGTGATGGGGTTCAAACCCCCCCGTGTCCGCCGAAAGAAGCCCGGAAACTCAATGAAGTTTCCGGGCTTCAGTCATTGGCGGCGACCTCTCAAAAGCGAATAGAGCCGCGTACAGGTCATACATTGGGCCCAAAAGGCGCTGCAAAGAAGATCTTCGCTTATCGCGTCAACTGGCCCGGCAAAGACAAATGGGAAGCGTGTGCGCTTGAAAACCAAACACGCGCTCCAATTCCGTAAGAACTGATTCCAACCGGAGAGCCGCGATACTTTGCGCACCCTCTGTGCCGCTCGCACCTAAAGAGGACCCCAAAAGACGTGTGGTCCACCAACAGGACAGTTTGCTTTGCAAGACTAAAGGCCACTAGCCACACGAGCTTGTCAGTACAAAAATGCCCCCTGCTTTTTAGCAGGGGGCAAAGAGGCGAAAGACCCTAGTCGAGGTTCTTCACAGCATAATCAGCTTGCGCCCTAGTCAGACCCTGGCACTTGGTTCCGCAACCTCTACCGGCACACACACTTCTCGGTGCACGCTGGGCTGCAGCAGGCATTCACTCTCGTTCAGCTTTACCCGTCCGTTGAAGGCGCTGCAGACCTATCACGATTTCTGCCGGTAAACAGCGGTGGGGCCGGAGCCGACCCCTTGGTCGATTCCGGCCCCACCGGTTCAAAAGTTAATACTGGTTTACTTCAGGTCACGCTTCACGTCGTGTGCCGCGTCCTTGACCTCTTCGCCGGCCTTCTTGGCCTTGGCGCCGGCCTGGTCCTTCAGACCCTCGGCCTGCATGTCCTGGTTATCAGTCGCATCGCCGAGCTTTTCCTTGGCCTTGCCCGAGAGGTCCTGGGCCTGGTTCTTGATCTTATCTCCGAGTCCCATGTACTTCCCCTTTCCGTAGCGATCTCACACACCGTGCGGTGCGTTGATATGTACGACGCTAGTGAGGGCGCTATGGGCCTGCAACCGGAAATCGGTGACTCACATGAAACTCCAAGAAGATGTTCCAGAAGTTATCTGCCACCGTGAATGCGCGGCTATTCCTCACGCTTGACGAAGGAACGGAGCATATTCTGGACTATGTCCGCAGGCAGTGAGGTGTGCTTGACGATGATGGAACTCATCTTTTCCAGGTCGGTGCGCGCGATCGCGTCAAAGAGCTCCTCGCGTTCTGATTCCGGCAGGTCCGCGGCGTCAAAGTAGACCGGGCCGTCCGGGCCCTGCCCCTCAAAACGGAAGTCGGCCACGTTCCCGGTGCCCTCTCCCCCGGCCATCGGTGAAGTGGCGATCATGCGCTCCAAATCCTCCACCGGAAGCATGGTGTGCTCGTGCAGGATCTGGGCGGCCCCGGCCGTATCACCGTCGCGCAACATCGAGAAGAGCTGGTCGTACTCGTTCGGCGGCAGCTTCTCGCTGGAGAATTCATGCTGTTCGCCATCCACCTCGTAGGCCAGCTTGAAATGAGTGGAACTGGGGGTGCGATCCGACCCAAATTTTTCGTTCCATTCGGTAGGCACCACCCAAGTTTCATCATCGGGCAGCGACTGGATGTCCCCGGTATCCGCAGTGCGCGGTACCTCGATGCCCGCCCCGGTGTCATCAACCGGCAGATCAGCGACGGGCTCCTTCGAATCCGGCAAGTCTTCGGCGTTTGCGTCCGGGTCGCTTCCATCCTTGGGGGCTTCAGCCACGGCCACGTCGCGCGCCGCCGGGGGCAGATCCAAACTGTCCTGGTGCGGTTCGGCATCCAGCTCCGGAATCGATGCGGGGCCACCGGCCTGCGGGTAGGCGTCAAGGCTGCGCACGGCGATCACGCATTCCTTTACGCTGGCTCCGGTCTTGGCACGGTACTTCTGCACCGCGGCCATGACATCCCCCTTGGCCAGGTCCCGGTAGATCGACTTGCGTGATTCCTCATCCAGCTTGGCCGCGGCAGCCTGGGCAGCTTCACGGCTAACCGACTGGGAGATCTGCTCCATATTGCGCTTGCGCACGGACTGCAGCCAGAAGAACCCCGCTACCAGGACAAAGATGACCACGACGAGCCAGATGAGGATTTCCATGCTTCCAGCGTACTTCCTTTCCCTGCCCGTTCACCCGGCTATGCCCAAAGTGAAAGGCAATACACCGGGAGCTCCCGCAATCCGCAAGGCACGGCCCGCCATCGCCAGTGACCAGCGCGAATCGCACAGGTCATCGACCAACAGCACCGGTCCCGGCGCCGAGGAGAGCAGGGCCTCCATATCCGCGGGAATGTCAAAGGCATCGGCCACCTCGGCCACCCGGAACGCCGAGTTGCCTCCGGCTCCCCCCTCGGCCGGGGCGGTGCGGTACTGCAGCTGACCCAGGTAGCGCAGCTGGCCCAGTTCGGCCAGGCGGTAGGCCAGGGAGCCGACCAGCTGGGGACGGGCCCGCGAGGGCATCGCCACCACCCCGACGGGCCGGGTCTGCCAGTCCCATTCGGCCAGCACCTTCACGCAGGCCTGCAGCAGGGCGTCATTGATTGGTGCGTCGGTGGGATCGGCGAACAGTTGGCGCAGCCGGTTGCCCCAGCCCAGGTCGGTCAGCCTGGCCAGGGCCCGGCCCTCCTGGACCTGTTCGTCGACCGGGATCTTGCCCTTGAGCGAATGCCCCAGCCGGTCCATCCCGGACGGGTAGGCCTTACGGGGTTCGATCGGCACCCCTACGCGGCCCAGGGCCGCCTGCGCGGAATCCTTCGCGGTGTCCGGGATGTGATCGTCATACCAGGGCCCGGCGCAGCGGTCGCACCGTCCGCACGGTTCGGACTGCGGGTCATCCAGGGTCCGGGTCAAGAACTCCATCCGGCAGCCGGTGGTGTTCTCATAGTCCTTCATCAGGTTCTGTTCATGCACCCGGCTCTGGGCGACCCGGCGGTAGCGTTCGGCGTCATAGGACCAGGGCATGTCGGTGCGCATCCAGCCGCCGGCCACCCTTTCCACCGCCCCGTCCACGGCCAGTACCTTCAGCAGCAGCTCCAGCGGGGTGCGTCGCAGGTTTACGGCGCTTTCCAGGGCCGGCACACTCATGGGGCCATCGGCCGCGGCCAGCGTGGAGAGCACCTGCCCGGCCCGCTGTTCGTCGGGCATCGAGCTGGTGGCGAAGTACTCCCAGATCTCGGCATCGTCCACCCCGGGCAGCAGCAGCACGTCCGCGTTGATGCTGCCGCGTCCGGCGCGGCCCACCTGCTGGTAGTAGGCCACCGGGGAACTGGGCGCGCCCACGTGGATCACGAAGCCCAGGTCCGGCTTGTCAAAGCCCATGCCCAGCGCGCTGGTGGCCACCAGCGCCTTGACCTGGTTGGCCTTCAGCGCCGCCTCCAGCCGCTCGCGCTGCTCCAGGTCCGTGCGCCCGGTGTAGGCCGCGACCTCGTGCCCCGCCTCGCGCAGCATCCGGGCAATGTCCTCGGCCGCCGAGACGGTGAGAGTGTAGATGATCCCGGAGCCCTGGAAGTCCTCAATGTGGCTCAGCAGCCAGGCCAGGCGCATGCGCGGGGAGGCGAGCTTGAGCACTCCAAGGCGCAGCGAGTCGCGGGCCAGGGTGCCGCGCAGCGTAAACACTTCCTGACCGCCCACCGCCAGCTGCTCAGCCACGTCCTGCACCACGCGCGAGTTGGCGGTGGCGGTGGTGGCCAACACCGGCAGCCCCTGCGGCAGACGGGAAATCAGGTCTCGGATGCGACGGTAGTCCGGGCGGAAGTCATGCCCCCAATCGGAGATGCAGTGCGCCTCGTCGATCACCAACAGGCCCATGCGCTGGATCAGCACCGGCAACTGGTGTTCACGGAAGGAGGGGTTGTTCAGCCGCTCCGGGGAGACCAGCAGCACGTCCAGCTCGTCACGCTGCAGCTGGTCCAGGATTTCACGCCATTCCAGGACGTTGGCCGAGTTGATCGCCGCGGCACGCACCCCGGCCCGCTCCGCGGCGGCGACCTGGTCGCGCATCAGCGCCAGCAGCGGGGAGACGATCAGGGTCGGCCCGCGGCCCATGGCCCGCAGCAGCAGGGAGGAAACGAAGTAGACCGCCGACTTGCCCCAGCCGGTGCGCTGCACCACCAGGGCGCGGCGCTGCTGGGCAACCAGGGCGGAGATCGCCTCGAACTGTCCAGGATGGAACTCGGCCTGCGGGTGCTGGACCAGCGCCCGCAGCTTCTCCAGTGCCAGTTCCTTTAATTCGGTCTGCTGTAGCTGCGCCATGCCCCCCAGTATTCCAGCAGCCTCCGACCTTTTGCGCTTCTGCCCGGGCACCGGCTTGCGCACGATCCTGCCCAAGGCGAAACTGTTAGCGAACTCCTATGCCCGTACCGCCCCAGGACAGGGCATTGGGCCCGGCATCCCGGTAGTGTGAGGTGCGTGAGTGTAGAGATTGATCTTAAGCAGTGCTTCAAGGCGTACGACGTGCGCGGCGTGGTGGGACAGACCATCAACGAGGAAGCCGTCGAAGCCATTGGCGCAGCGTTCGTCGATGTTTTGGGACTAGGCGGACGCGAGGTCCTGGTGGGCGGGGACATGCGTCCTTCCAGCGCAGACTTTTGCCAGGCCTTCGCCCGCGGGGCAACCTACCGCGGGGCCAACGTGAAGATGCTCGGCTTGATCTCCACCGACGAGCTGTACTTCGCCGCCGGCAAGCACGACGCGGCCGGGGTGGTCTTCACCGCCAGCCACAACCCGGCCCAGTACAACGGCATCAAGATGTCCAAGGCCGGGGCCGTGCCGATCTCCTCCGAGACCGGGCTGTATGACATCCGTGACGTGGCCCAGGGGTACCTCGATGAGGGCCTGCCGGTCTCCGGGGACGCTCCCCAGGGCACGATCAGCGAGCTGGACGTGCTGGGCGACTACGCCGCCTACCTGCGTGAGCTGGTGGACCTGTCCCAGATCCGCCCGCTGAAGATCGTGGTGGATGCCGGCAACGGGATGGCCGGGATGACCACCCCGGCCGTGCTGGGAGATGCGGTGCTGCCCGGCCTGCCGCTGGAGATCATTGACCTGTACTTTGAGCTGGATGGCACCTTCCCGAACCATCCGGCCAACCCGCTGGAGCCGGAGAACCTGAGGGACCTGCAGGCCGCGGTGCTCCAGCACGGTGCGGACATGGGCTTGGCCTTCGACGGGGATGCGGACCGCTGCTTCGTCATTGACGAAAAGGGCGAACCGCTCTCCCCCTCGGCCATCACCGCGCTGGTGGCGGTGCGTGAAATCGCCCGGGTCCAAAAGGACGGGGAACAGACCCCGACCATCATCCACAACCTGATCACCTCCAAGGCGGTCCCGGAGTTCGTGACCCGGGCCGGGGGCAAGCCGGTGATGACCCGGGTGGGCCACTCCTTCATCAAGGCCGAGATGGCCCGCCAGGGCGCGGTCTTCGGTGGCGAGCACTCGGCGCACTACTACTTCCGGGACTTCTTCAACGCCGACACCGGGATGCTGGCGGCCATGCACGTATTGGCGGCCCTGGGTTCCCAGCCGCTACCATTGTCAGAATTCGGCGCGGAATACGAGCCCTACACCGCCACCGGGGAGATCAACTCCGAGGTGGAGGACAAGCAGGGGGCCGTGGACCGGGTGCTGGAGCATTTCGCCGGCCAGCCGGTGGTGGTGCAGCGCCTTGATGGAACCACCATCAGCGCGCAGGATGGTAGCTGGTGGATCAACCTGCGTCCCTCCAACACCGAACCGTACCTGCGGTTCAACGGCGAGGGGTCGCAGGCCTCGGTGATCACCCCCATCCGGGACACCGTGCTGGGCATTGTGCGGGAAAACGCCAAAACGAAGTAAGCGACCGAAACGAAGCAAGCGGACGAGGAAATAGAGGACGAGACCATGAATTTTGACGAACTCGATGACTCGGTCAAGGAAGCCCTGAACAAGGTGCTGGGTACGGCGTTGGGTGTTGCTCGCGAGCAACTGGAGGAGCAGGGCGTCTTCCTGCCCTTCGCGATCGGTCTGGAACCGCAGAGCGGGGCCGAAGAGCCGGAGCTGCGTCTGCTGGCGGTGCCGCCGACCGAGAACCCCGATGACCCGGAAGCCGATATCGACACCGAGGCCATGGCCGCGGACCTGGTTCAGGTGCTGAACCAGGAGGGCGCGAACTTCGCGGCCGTGGCTATCACCTCCGATGTGCTGCTGGCCGAGGACAACCGCGACGCGATCCATGTGGTGGCCGAGCACAAGGCCGGCGCCGCGCTGGCAATTGTCCAGCCCTACACCATGCCCGATGAGCCCGGCGGCACCTGGCACTTCGAGGACCCGGTGGCCGAACCGGCGGACATGTCGCTGTTCGCCCCGGACGCCCAGTAGCCACCGGCCCCCGCCCAGCGGCCCGGACCTAGTGATGGATCAGCAATGAGACTCAGCGCCTATACCGACGTGTGCCTGCGCACCTTGATGGTGCTTGGCGCGCACGGTGTCGGCCAGCTGACCACCCGGCAGATCGCCGAACTGATCCACGTGCCGTACAACCACGTGACCAAGGCCGTGGCCGAGCTGGGCGGCCTCGGGGCTCTGGAGGTGACCCGAGGCCGCCACGGGGGGGCCAGCATCACCGAACAGGGTCTGCAGATGAATCTGGGCTCCTTGCTGCGCACCCTGGACTGGCGTGACGATGTGGTGGACTGCACAACCCACGACGCCGCCCATGACTGCCCGATGGTCGGCGGATGCCGGCTGCGCGGCGCGTTGCGCCAAGCCAGAGACGCTTTCTACGCTTCTTTGGACAACCTGACGGTGGCCGATGTGGTCTCCGCTTCCCCGGCGCTTACGCGCCTTCCCTTCCCCCAGATCCGTCCCAGCGGCACCCGTTAGCCAGCTGCCGGGCGTCACGGACTTGCCAATCAGTTCTACGTCGCGTAGAACTTAAGATGTAAATCTTGCATATGGGATGCAAGATAATCCGCCACAAGGAGACCCGATGCTTTCCACTCAATCCCGCCCGGTCATCGAAGCCACCCTGCCGATCATCGCCGAGCGGATTTCCAGCATCACCCCGAACTTCTACAACCGCATGTTTGCCGCGCGTCCGGACCTGCTGGATGGATACTTCTCCCGCTCGAACCAGAAGAACGGCAAGCAGCAGCAGGCGCTGGCCGGTTCCATCGCGGTCTTCGCCTCGCACCTGCTGAACAACCCCGACACCCTGCCCGAGACCATGCTGGCGCGCATCGCCCACAAGCACGCCTCGCTGGGCATCGTCGAGGAACAGTACCCGATCGTTTATGAACACCTGTTCGCCGCCATCGCCGAGAACCTCGGGGACGCCCTGACCCCGGAGATCGCCGACGCCTGGTCCGAGGTCTACTGGCTGATGGCCCACGCGCTGATCAAGATCGAGAAGGGCCTGTACGCCAAGCAGGTCAACGACCACTACTACAGCCTGTGGACCCTGACCGGGCGGGAGGAAACCGCGCCGGGCTCGGTGACCTTCACCTTTGAGCCGGCCGATGACACCCCGGTCACCCCCGCCGAGCCGGGCCAGTTCATTTCGCTGCGCATGCCGATGGCCGACGGCGTCCGCCAGGTCCGCCAGTACACCCTCTCCGGCAATGTCGCCGACACCTCACGGCGCACCGTGACCGTGAAGCTGGATCCGAACGGTGAGTTCACCCCGATCCTGCACACCCAGCTGAAGGTTGGGGACACCATTGAGATTTCCAACCCCTACGGCGACCTGGTCATCGACCACTCCGGTGAGCCGCTGGTGATCGCCACCGCCGGCATTGGCTGCACCCCGAGCGCCGCCGCCCTGGCCACTCTGGCCGAGAGCAACTCACAGCGTTCGATCACCGTGCTGCACGCCGATCAGGAAGCCGACACCTGGGCCCTGCGCGCCCAGATGGTCGAATCCGTGGAGAAGCTGCCCAACGCGACCCTGACCACCTGGTTCGAGCGCGGCGAGCTGCCCACCGATGTGAAGAGCACCGCCGGTCTGATGAACCTGAACAATGCCGAGTTCGACCCGAATTCCCACGTCTACCTGTGCGGTCCACTGCCGTTCATGCACGCAGTGCGTGGACAGGCACTGGCTGCAGGCATTCCGGCCGAGCGCATCCACTACGAGGTCTTCGGACCGGATGTGTGGCTGGCCGTCTAGCCACAACACCGCACTCTGGCAGTCCAACGGATCATGGGGGTCCGCTGAGCCGCACGGGTACCAGGCGCGTCCGCGACAGCGGGCGCGCCTTTTCCCTTGTCCCCCCGGCCCAGGCCACCGGGGCCGGGGACCCGGGTCCCTACTTGCCCTGGGCCGGCTTGGCTGCGGCGGGGTCCACGAGCCGGGTGTGGACCTTGCCCTCGGTGACCCAGCGGCGGACCACGGAGTTGAAGAACACCGGATCCTCGATGTTCCACTGGTGGTGCAGGTTCGGAACCAGGCGGGTGACCGCCTGGGGCAGCAGGGTCTGCAGCGGCGCGAAGGAGCGCTGAACCACCTTCGGCTCCTTCGCCCCGGCCAGGATCAGCACCGGGCCGGTGAAGGCCGCCAGGTTCGCCGGCAGCCCTCCCGGGTCCAGCTCGTCCATGATGGCGCGCAGGTTGGCCGGTTTCAGGGCCAGGCCATGGGAGGCGAACAGGTCGCGTTCGTCATCGACCATGCCGTGCGCGCCGGCCTGGAACCGCCAGTACCATTCGTTGCCCAGCAGTTTGAGCTGCATCCGGCTCAATGCCCGGGCCGGGGCGGGCACCCCGGCCACCGGGGTGCCGGTGATCATCAGGGATTCCACCAGTTCCGGGTGGCGGGCGGCCACGTGCAGGGCGATCACCCCGCCCAGGGACATCCCCACCAGGTGCACCCCGCCCTCGGCGACCTCATCGGCGATCAGCGCCGCCACGTCATCGGCCGCGGACTCCAGTCCCTGCCAGGGCTCCTCGCTGCGGGCCCCGAACGCCGGAAGGTGCAGGGTGAGGATGTGGAAGTCCCCCAGCGCCAGCACCTGCGGGTCCCAGGACCAGTTGCCGACGTTGCCGCCATGCAGGAACACAATGGTTTGCGGGGTCTGGTTGCCGCTGTGGCGCCGCACCGGATGCACCTCCGGGTAGTCGCCCGGCCCCTTGCCGTCGACCCGGGTGGGGGTGACGGACTTGGCGGCGGCAGCCGGCTTCGCCGTCGCGCCGGTGCCGGACTTGTCCGCCAGTGGGCCGGCCTGCGGCTTGCGCCCGAACCCCTGTCCGGCAAGCAGCCGGCCGTTTTTGACCTTGTCAGCCAGGTGACTCAGCGCGGATCCCTCACGGCTGGGGCCGCTCGGGGACTTGACCACGCCCGGACGCTGCCCGGTGCCCGGCTTGGGTTGTTCACCGATCGGTTCACCGGCCCTGAGCTTGCCGGCCTTGGCCGCCTGCGCTGGGGCGGAGCTGTTCACCGGGTCGGTGGGCTTGGACCGCGGCTCGGCGGCCGGCTGCTTCGAGCCCTCCTGTGCCGCCTTGCTCTTCGCCGACTTGCTCTTCGCTGGCTTGGTCGGCGACGACTTCTGGGGTGCCGACTTCGGCCCATCGGCGGCCTGCTGACCCGAGTCCTTCGCGGTGGTGACGTTGGCGGCCGGTTTTTCCTTCACCGGCTCCTTTGCTGCGTCCGGCTTTGCCGCACTCGCCTTGGCGGCAGCTGTCTTGTCTGCCGCGTCTTGGGGCCGACCGCCCTTGGCCTGGTTGCCTGCGGCGTTGGCGTCCTTGGTCTGCGGCGCTGCCCGCTGAGGTTTACCCTCGGCTGGCTGCCTATTGCCGGTCTGTTGCCCGGCCGCCGTTGGCTGCTCGCCGGCGGGCTGGCCGGTCGGTTTCTTCTGGTTCGGGCCCAGGCCCTCGGGGTTCTTCTTATCAGTCATGGCAGGTACTCCATTACCGCGTCGAGCCATTCAATTTCGGCCACCTGCTGGCGGATGGCGTGGTCCAAGGTGGCGGCCATCAGGAAGCTGCGCCGGTCGGCGGCCGCACGCATGTCGATGCCCTCCCGCTGGGAGAGGTAGTCATCCAGGGTGGACTGGGTCTGATCCCGCCGGGTGGCCAGCAGATCCTGGATTTCCTCGCGTTCCAGTTCCGCGGCGAAGAACACCTGGCCCATGAACGGGTCGCGTTCGGTGCCGCGGGCCACCCCGTCCCCCAGCCACTGGCGCAGCGCCTGGCGGCCCTCGGGAGTGATGTGGTGTTCCTGGCGATCCGGGTAGTTGCTTTGCGGCACGGTGCGCACCGTGGCGTAGCCCTTGTCCACCAGCTGAGCCAGTGTGCGGTAGATCTGCGCCTTGTCGGCGTTCCAGAAGTGGTTGATGGAGGAGTCAAAGTGCTTCTTCAGCTCGTAGCCGGTCATCGGCGACAAGCACAACAACCCGAGGATCAATCGCGCCAAAACCATGTGACTATACTTTCACAGGTAGGGGAGTTTGCACCCACCGGTGCGCCGTGAGCGCAACGAATTCTTTACTCAGGCTCAAGTCGGAGCGCATCCTCCATCCGTCCTCCGGCTCCCCGGGATGTGACGTCCCGCCCCGTCCCAAAGGAGTGAGCTGTTGTCCACGAACAAAAATGCGTCGGCGTTGGCCCCGGCGCACCCCGGCGCGCGGGCGGCACTGTATGTGCTGATCGGCTCGCTGGGGATTCAGCTCTCCTCCGCCGTGTCCGCGAGCATGTTTGATTCGCTGGGCTCCCCGGCGGTCAGCTCGTTGCGCCTGGTGCTGGCAGCGCTGATGCTGCTGGCCTTCTTCCGTCCCCGGCTCACCGGGCGCAGTGCCCGGCAGTGGGCAGCCATTGCCGGCTACGGGATCGCGATGGCAGCGATGAACCTGCTGCTGTACAAGGCCATTGAGCATCTGCCGCTGGGGATCGCGGTGACCCTTGATTTCCTGGGTCCGGCCATTGTGGCGTTGGTGCTCAGTCGGCGCGTGCGCGAGGCCTTGTGGGCATTGCTGGCCCTGGCCGGCGTGATCCTGATAGCCGGGCCCGGCGGCTATTTCGATCTGCTGGGCTTCGCCTTCGGTCTGGGTGCCGGACTGTGCTTTGCCCTGTATACGCTGCTGGCGGAGAAGGTCGGCAAACAGGATTCGGAGTCGATTTCCTCCCTGGCCCTGTCAGTCGCGGTTGCGGCGCTGGTCAGCCTGCCCTTCGGGGTTCCACGGGTGGCGGAGGTCTCCGGGGGACAGTGGATGATGCTGGCGCTCAGCGCGCTGATCGGGGTGGCCATCCCCTACGCGGTGGACACCCTGGCGGCCCGGATTTCCTCGGCCCGCGTGATTGGCACCCTGTTCGCCATTGACCCGGCCATGGGCACGCTGATCGGGTGGCTGCTGCTGGATCAGGCCCTGTCGCCGGTGGCGCTGGCGGGCATCGGGCTGGTTGCGCTGGCCGGGGCGTGCGTGGCCTGGTTGGAGGGCCCCGACGCCACGGCCTCCAATCCCCCGGCTTCCGGTGACCCCGTGGGTGCCCGAACGGGCGCTTCGTAACCTGCCACCCCGGCCGCGGTCCCCGACCAGGGCCACATTTAGAATGGCAGATATGTCATCTTCCCCCTCCGCCTCCCGGCTGACCGCTGCCCTGTTTATGGTGATCGTGCTGTTGGGCACAACCGGGCCGCTGGCCACGGACATGTACCTGCCCTCTTTCCCGGCAATGCAGGACGAGTTCTCCACCACCGCCTCGGGGGTGCAGCTGACGCTGACCACCTTCCTGATCGGGATGGCGCTGGGGCAGCTGCTGTGGGGCGCGTTCTCCGACCGCTGGGGACGGACCATTCCGCTGCGCTACGGAACGCTGTTGTTCGTGCTGGCCTCGATCGGTGCCGCGCTGGCCCCGAGCCTGCCCACGCTCATTGCCGCACGCGGCATCCAGGGCGTGGGAGCTGCGGCGGGCCTGGTGATTTCAAAGGCCATCGTTTCCGACGTCACTTCCGGGCCGCGCACCGCACGCATCTTTTCGATTCTGATGACCATCGGCGGGGTCGCTCCGGCGGTCGCCCCGATCCTGGGTGCCGCGGTAGCCCATGCCGGGGGCTGGCGCGCGGTGCTGTGGGTGCTGGCCGGGGCGGCGGGGCTGATGGCCCTGGGCTCGTTTGCGGTGGTGCGTGAAACCCACCCGGCCGCGGCCCGTTCCACCGGGGCACTGTTCGGGCCATTGGGGACGGTGCTGACCCAGCGCCGGTTCGTGGGCTACATGGTCCAGTTCGCGGCGACTTTCGGAGCGATGATGGCCTACATTTCGGCTTCCCCGTTCCTCTACCAGAACGTCATGGGATTCAGCCCCACCGGTTACGCCCTGTGCTTTGGCGTCAATTCCCTGGGTCTGATTCTTTCCGGCCTGATCTCCGCCCGGTTGGCGCTGCGGGTCCCCTTGCGCCGCACCGTGGGGGTGGCCCTGGTGATCCTGCTGGTTTCCAGCCTGGTGATGCTCACCCTGGGGTTTTCCGGGGTGCGCGCCCCCATCCTGGCGGTGGTGATCTTCTTTATGGTGGCTCCCGTTGGCCTGGTCATGGGCAACACCACCGGCCTGGCCCTGGAGGAGGTGCGACGCACCTCGGGCAGCGGTTCGGCTGCGCTGGGTTGCGCACAGTTCCTGGCCGGCGCACTGGTCAGCCCGCTGGTGGGGCTGGGCGGGGAAGATTCCCCGGTCGCGCTCTCGGTGACCGCACTGGTTGGGCTGCTCCTGGCGCTGGGCGCCTACTGGTCCACCGCCGACGCGCGGCATCGCCCCCGCCGGGGCTAGCTCCCTGCCCTCGTTCCGGCCCGGGCTTGTGCTCCACGGGAACTTGGCGCCCCGGGAACTTGCCGGTGGATGAGCGCTTAAAACACCTACCCCGCGGAATCAATGATTCTTCCGCGGGGTAGGTGTTTTGTCCGGGAGCCGGATTAGGCGCTCAGGCGCTCCTTCAGGCCGTCAAGTTCGGCGCGCAGCGAGTCCGGCAGTGCCTCACCGAACTTGGCGTACCATTCCTCGATGCTCTCGACTTCCTCGAGCCATTCCTGGGTGTCAACCTTCACGGCGACCTCCACGTCATCCGAGGTGAAGCCTTCCAGGCCGGTCAGGTCCAGGGAATCACCGGTCGGCACGTAGCCCACGGCGGTTTCCTTGGCCTCGGCGGTGCCCTCGATGCGCTCGATGACCCACTTCAGCACGCGGGAGTTGTCCCCGAAGCCGGGCCACGCGAAGCCACCCTCGGCGGTGCGGCGGAACCAGTTGACCAGGAAGATCTTGGGCATCTGTTCCGGGTTCAGCTTCTGCGAGATGCGGTCCCAGTGGTTCAGGTAGTCACCGGCGTTGTAGCCGATGAACGGCAGCATCGCCATGGGATCGCGGCGCACCACGCCGGTGGCCCCGGAGGCGGCGGCGGTGGTCTCCGAGGAGAGGGTCGAGCCCATGAAGATGCCGTTGGTCCAGGTGCGGGCCTCGGTCACCAGCGGGATGGTGGTCTTGCGGCGGCCGCCGAAGAGGATCGCATCGATCTTCACGCCGTCCGGGGAGTAGTATTCCTCGGCGAGCATATCGACCTGGTCGATCGGGGTGCAGAAGCGGGAGTTCGGGTGGGCGGCCTTGCGCCCGGAATCCGGGGTCCAGTCATTGCCCTTCCAGTCGATCAGGTGGGCTGGGGCCTCGTCGGTCATGCCTTCCCACCACACGCCGCCCTCATCGGTCAGCGCGACGTTGGTGAAGATCGAGTTGCCCTTGGTGATGGCGCGCATGGCGTTCGGGTTGGTGGACCAGCCGGTGCCCGGGGCGACGCCGAACAGGCCGTACTCCGGATTCACGCCGCGCAGTTCACCGTTCTTGCCCGGACGCATCCAGTTGATGTCATCGCCCAGGGTTTCGGCCTTCCAGCCGTCGATGGTCGGATCCAGCAGCGCAAGGTTGGTCTTGCCGCAGGCCGAGGGGAACGCGGCAGCGATGTTGTAGGACTTGCCCTGCGGGCTGGTCAGCTTCAGGATCAGCATGTGCTCGGCCAGCCAGCCTTCGTCGCGGGCCATCGCCGAGGCGATGCGCAGCGAGTAGCACTTCTTGCCCAGCAGCGCGTTCCCGCCGTAGCCCGAACCGTAGGACCAGATGGAGCGCTCCTCGGGGAAGTGCACGATCCACTTCTCCTCGTTGCACGGCCAGGCCACGTCCTTCTGTCCCGGCTCCAGCGGGGCACCGACGGTGTGCATGGCCGGAACGAAGAAGGCGTCCTCGGCTTCCATCTTACGCAGGACCTCATCGCCGATCTTGGCCATGATGCGCATTGAGGCGACCACGTAGGCCGAGTCGGTGATTTCCACACCGTAAGCAGGCTGCTCGGCATTCAGCGGTCCCATGACGAACGGGATGACGTACATGGTGCGTCCACGCATGGCGCCATCGAACAGTCCGGTCAGGCGCTCCTTCATGACCTTCGGGTCTTCCCAGTTGTTGGTGAAGCCCGAGTCCTCCTCCTTTTCGGAGCAGATGAAGGTGCGCTCCTCGACGCGGGCCACGTCGGCCGGGTCGGAGAAGGCCGCGTAGGAGTTCGGGAAGTTCGGGTCGGTGAGCTTGACCAGGGTGCCGGCTTCAACCAGCTCGCCGCACAGGCGGTCGTTCTCCTCCTGGGAGCCATCAACCCAATAGATACGATCAGGCTTCGTCAGTGCCGCAACCTCCTCAACCCAAGCCGCCAACTTCGCGTGGGTGGTCGGTGCTGCATCGAGTACGTTCTGATCGGAGCTGGTGCTCATTATCCATTCCCTCCATTGGGCTGAACTTGCAATAGTTCAAGGCTAGGGGGTCAACGTTTTCGGCCGCTTGTGACCCAAGCCGCAGAATCCGGGGATGGTCAACATCGTTAGAATAAAAACACCGTGAATTCGGGGAAGATTGGTGCACCAACCAGCTTTTACTGTGACTAAGGTCACGTAGACCGGTACCCTTTTTCGGTCCTCAATAAAAGTAAAAAACCGAGATACCGGCGCCCCGCCGAGCCAATTTGGAGGCCGGGCGGTTGGCCTGTATAGTTATTCGAGGTTCGCACTTGCGGGCCAAATAAAAGAATACGCGCCCATAGCTCAGCTGGATAGAGCGTCTGTCTACGGAACAGAAGGTCAGGGGTTCGAATCCCTTTGGGCGCACCAGCAAATCCCGGAACATCGCAACGGCGAGTTCCGGGATTTTTTGTTCCCGTTCTCAGCTTCCAAGGAGGCCCACCCCGGCCCAGCCACCCGGGCGCCCTCGCTCCGCCCCGTCGGATCCTGTCACATCTTTCTCGCGCCAAGCGAGGAACCCGGGCCCACGCACTGGACTGGAGGACGTGGATGTGAATCGTGGCACTTTGAACCGTTCCGGTTCGCTAGCCCGCCTTCGCCCGTGTATAGTTATTCAAGTCGTCACGACGACAACAACTCAATAAGCGCCCATAGCTCAGCTGGATAGAGCGTCTGTCTACGGAACAGAAGGTCAGGGGTTCGAATCCCTTTGGGCGCACAGGTTCAAGAATCCCGGGAAGCTTTCAAACTCCCGGGATTCTTGCTTTTAACCAAACTCCCCTGCTCCCCGCTGCCGCTCCGACCCGGGAGCGCCAGTCCGGCTGGCTTTGACCCCCTTATCCCATTCAGGGATTGGCACTTGGTACCGCCTGCGCATTCGCGGAACCAAGGGGCGGTCATGTCCCAGAGCCATCTGAAGCTGTTCTCTTCTTTGTTGCGTCATCTTCGAGCACACTTCAGAGCCCGAACGTATCGTAGAGGATTAACACTTCAGGGCTTGACTGCTCGCCGCCAAGGAGGAACGTTCCATGATCATTGCCGTGCCCAAGGAATCAAAGAACAACGAGCACCGGGTGGCGATCACCCCGGCCGGCGTTGCCGAATTCATTGCCCACGGCCACGAAGTGGTCATCGAAACCCAGGCGGGCATCGGCTCGGGCATCAGCGACGAGCAGTACAGCCAGGCCGGCGCTCGCCTGGTTCCAGATGCGGCTGCGGCCTTCGAGGCCGGAGAACTGGTGCTCAAGGTCAAGGAGCCAACGCCCAGCGAATACCCGCTGCTGCGCGAGAACCAGGTCCTTTTCACCTACCTGCACTTGGCCGCCTCCCGGGAATGCACCGATGCCTTGCTCACGGCGGGAACCACCGCGGTCGCCTATGAAACGGTCACCCGGGGTCGGACGCTGCCGTTGTTGGCGCCGATGAGCGAAGTCGCCGGGCGGCTGGCGGCGCAGATCGGTTCCGTCACCCTATTGCATCCATCGGGTGGCTCCGGGATCCTCATGGGCGGGGTGCCCGGCACCCGCCCGGCCAAGGTCGTGGTCATCGGTGGTGGCGTGGCCGGCGAGAACGCTGCGGTGGCAAGTGCCGGACTTGGCGCCGACGTCACCGTCATTGACGTGAACCTGGCCCGGCTCAAGGAAATCGACACCGCCCACGCCGGACGCGTCAAAACCCTCGCATCCACCAAGCTGGCCATCGCCGAGCAGGTCGCCGACGCGGACCTGGTGATTGGCTCGGTGCTGATCCCCGGAGCCGCAGCACCGAAGCTGGTGACCCTGGACATGGTTCAGCGGATGCGTCCGGGCTCGGTGCTGGTGGATATCGCGATTGATCAGGGCGGCTGCTTCGAAGGCTCGCGGCCCACCACGCATGACGATCCGACGTTCAAGGTCCACGATGCACTGTATTACTGCGTGGGCAACATGCCCGGCGCCGTGCCGCAGACGTCGACGGCGGCCTTGACCAACGCAACCCTGCCCTACGCCCTGCGCATCGCGAACAAGGGGTGGGCGCAGGCCATGCGGGAAGACGAGGGCCTGGCCAACGGCCTGAACACCCACGCCGGTAAGCTGGCCCTGGAATCGGTAGCCACCGAGTTTGGCTACCAGTACACTCGGAGCCAAGAGCTGCTGTCCGATAGCTAAGAGCCCGCGTTCGGACGTAGTGCCGGAGCCGCGGAAGCTGACCGCATCACCGGCATGACCTGTGAAACTCCTGCGTGTGAGTGAGAAAACAGCCTTGCTAATTGAACTGACCGGTCAGTTCAATTAGTCTTGTTTCATGCTTTTTGCTGACTCTGTTTCCGTGGACGGTCGCCACGGCGTCATCTGCCCTCCAACCACCGTGCGAGTAGAGCGCGGAGAGGTGGTCTTGGTAGTCGCCGAACCGGCGCTCTCACGCACCGCACTAAGCCTGGTGCTCTCCGGACGTATGAAGCCCAGCTCCGGCACGGCCAGCTGGGAAGGCAAGGACAGCCTGAAGCTGCTGCGCAAGCACAGCGCGCTGGTGGACTCACCGGAAATCAACGCCCCGGAACCCCACCTGAAGGTGCGCGACCTGGTGGCCGAGGACCTCTCCCTGGTGCCGGTGCCGATCTGGCGCAAGCGCGGCATTGACTCCTGGCTGAACCAGCACGGATTTTCCGAGGTGGCCGGCGAATGGGTGGATGCCCTCGATCCGCTGACCCGCCTGGACATCATGGCGCGGCTGAGCGAGGAGTACCACCAGGTGCGCTTGTCGGTCTTCGACTCTCCCGACCGCCACCGTCTGGAGGACTCCAGCTGGCTGGACCTGCTGGAGGCCATGGCCCAGTCCCGCCGCAAGCCGGCAGTCGTGGCCGTGGTATCCCGGGTCCCCGATGACTGGCATGGCCCGGTGTTCTTCATGGGTGAGCAGGATGTCGAACCGCAAATGCACCTTCCGCACGATTCGGCACATGCGCAGGACGATGCCGACGCGGGCGAGCACGCCGTGCACGAACAGACCGGTCAGAACCAGGATGCGGAGCAGACGGTGGCCATTGATGCCCTGCTGGGCGAGCACGAGGACACCGAGCACATCGAGGTGGACGCTCCTGCCGGCGGCGATGAACCGGACGGTCCGAAACACAAATCCGAGGACCCGGGTCCCGAACCGGTGGAACACAATGCCGGCGGCACCGAGCCGGATCACGAACCGCAGCATCTGGCCCCGCCGGCGGACGAGGCTCCCCCGGCCCCAGCCGAACCCGAAGCCACCCAGGCCGAGCCGGCCAGGGAGACCGAGCCGGGCGAGCATGCCCAGCCCCACGACCCGGCGATCAACCCAAAACCTGAGACCACTTCCCGCGCGGAGGACACCAAATGACGATTCTGCGACTGGCTCTTTCCGAGCTGCAGCGCATGACCCGCGGCACCCTGCCCAAGCTGGCGATTATCGCCCTGAGCTGTGTACCGCTGCTATACGGGGCCATGTACCTCTATGCCAACTGGGATCCGCAGTCCCACCTCTCCGGCGTGCGCGCCGCCCTGGTCAACCTCGATGAGGGAGCCGAGAAGTCCGGCAAGGACCTGAAGGTCGGTGAGGATGTCACCGAATCCCTGCTGGAGGACGGCACCTTCGGCTGGGAGTTGGTGGGTTCCGAGCAGGAAGCCTATGAGGGCGTGGCCAACGGCGACTACTCGTTCGCCATGACCATCCCCAAGGACTTCTCCGCCAACCTGGCCTCCCCGGCCGACTTCGACAAGGCCAAGCAGGCCCAGCTGAAGATCACCACAAATGACGCCAACAACTTCATGGTGGGCACGTTCGCCGACACCCTGGCCAATGAGGTGCACAACTCGGTGGCCAAGGAAGTGGGCACCCAAACCGCCGACTCGATGATTGCCGGATTCGTGGACATCCACTCCTCCATGGCCGACGCCGCTGATGGCGCAAGCCAGGTCTACGACGGCACCCTGCAGCTGAAGGACGGGGTCGCCACGCTTTCGGACGGCACCAAGCAGCTGGTCGACGGCGGCAAGCAGCTGGCCGACGGCACGGTGGAACTGCACGATGGCACCAAGACGCTGAAGCAGGGTACCGGGGACCTGGTCAAGGGCCAGACCCAGCTGCGCGACGGCGCCAAGGAACTGTCCGCCGGCACCGGGGACCTGAAGAAGGGTGCAGACCAGCTGGCCGCCGGGCTCAATGAAATGAAGAAGCAGACCGCCCCGCTGCCCAGCTCCGCCAAGCAGCTGAACGACGGCGCGCAGCAGGCCGCGAAGGCCGCCAAGCAGCTGGCCGCCGGCTCCCGTCAGGTCGCCGACGGCAACGCCCAGCTCAACGACAAGGTCAGCGAGGCCGCCGAGGTCATCACCGCGCTGGAAGCCGATGCGGACAAGCGCCTGCAAACCGTGGAGAAGAAGAGCCTCGATGGCATCCAGCAGTTGGTGAAAGATGAAATCATCACCCAGGAGCAGGCCGATGAGCTAGTCAAAACCGTCTCCAGCTCAGTGGACGAGGCCGCAGCCAACTCGCAGGTGATCCAGCGCGCCAAGGAAATCAAGGCGCAGCTGAAGACCGCCCAGCAGCAGATCCAGCAGCTGGCCGACGGCTCCGAGCAGGTCGCCCAGGGCAACAAGCAGCTCTCGGCGGGGCTGAACACCCTGGCGGACGGCACCGCACAGCTTAACGCCGCGGTGCCCACCCTGGTCAAGGGCATCTCCACCGCCGCCACCGGCGGCAACGACCTGGCCGCCGGTGCGGCGCAGCTCAACGACGGCGCCAAGACGCTGTATGCCGGGCAGCGTGACGCGCTGGCCGGAGCGAAGCAGCTGGATTCGGGGGCCAAGGAACTGAACGCCGGTGCCGCCGAACTGCAA
Organism: Glutamicibacter sp. BSL13; assembly: GCF_052928425.1. Lineage (NCBI taxonomy): Bacteria > Bacillati > Actinomycetota > Actinomycetes > Micrococcales > Micrococcaceae > Glutamicibacter > Glutamicibacter sp. BSL13. The sequence goes on along the minus strand of NZ_JAVGCZ010000027.1, from coordinate 12,057 downwards.
ACCGGCAGCGCCCAGCTGTACACCGGCCTGAAGGACCTGCAAAGCGGCGTGGGCGATCTGGGCAAGGGCTCCAACGACCTGGCCGACGGTTCCGGGGAACTGGCCACCGGCCTGTCCGACGGCACCAAGGAAATCCCGAATCCGGATGACCCGACCCGCGAGCACCTCTCCGAGGTCATCGGTGACCCGGTGGCCGTGGACCGCACCGACCAGGCCAAGGCCGGCGCGTACGGCGAGGGCCTGGCGCCGTTCTTCATCACCCTGGCCACCTGGATTGGCGCGTTCATCCTGACCCAGGTGATGCGCCCGATCACCAAGCGCGCCCTGGCCTCCAACGGCCGGGACTGGAAGATCGCGCTGGGCGGCTGGATGCCGTTCTTCCTGCTCTCGGTGATCCAGTCCAGCCTGCTGTACGCGGTGGTGCTCTTCTGGCTGGGCCTGGACACCGCCCACCCGTGGATGACCTGGGGCCTGCTGGCGCTGGCCTCCATGGCCTTCACCGCGATCATCCAGGGCATCACCGCCCTACTGGGCGCGGCCGGCAAGTTCGTGGTGCTGGTGCTGATGGTGCTGCAGCTGGTCACCGCCGGCGGCACCTTCCCGTGGGAGACGCTGCCTGAGCCGCTGCACGTGCTGCACCGCATCCTGCCGATGGGCCATGTGGTTGCCGGCCTGCGCCACCTGGTCTACGGCGCGGATCTGGCGCTGCTCTCCGAAGTGGTGCTGGGCCTAATCGGCTACACGCTGCTGGGTCTGGCGCTGAGCACCCTGGCGGTGCGCAAGCACAAGACCTGGACGTTGAAGACCCTGCAGCCGGAGCTGGTCGTATGACCGGCGAGGCGGTCGGGCGTCCGCGGGTGCGGGCCACCGATTCCAAGGAACGGCTGTTCGCGGCCTCGATGACCCTGCTGGGGCACCGCGGCATCAACGCGGTCTCGGTGGATGAGATCGCCCGGGCCGCCGGGGTTTCCAAGGGTACGGTGTACTACAATTTTGGCTCCAAGGACTCGATGATCGGCGCCCTGCTGGCCTTTGGCGCCGACATCCTCCTGGAGGAGCTGGAACAGTACGCCGAACAGTCCGACGGGTTGCAGGCCCTGGAGGCCATGGTGGTCAGCGCGTTCCGCTTCGTGGAGCGCTACCCGTCCTACGCCCAGCTGTGGATCAGTGAGCAGCAGCGCTCCGAAAGCCTATGGGGCGAACAGCTCAGCGACTTCAGGGAACAGATCACCGCGCTGATCCGCCAGGTGCTGCGCCGCACCGTGCAGGTTCCCGAGCCCCTGCTGCAGGTGGCGGCCAGCGCGATGTTTGGCGCGACGCTGCTCACCGCCCGGGAACGCGCGGTAACCACCCCGATGCCCCGGCTGGAGGTCTACGTGCAGGCGGTGCTGGCCACCGTGCACGGGCTGGAACGCGCTGCCGCCGGATAACCTGGCCCGGGCTCTCCCCACCGACCGAACCAACCAACCCCGATCCCGTGACTCCGCCTGCGGTGTCACGGGATCTTTTTGCTAGGGCCGGGGCACCACGAAGTGCGTCACGGCTGCGTCCCGCGCATCCAGGTGCGAATACGGTTCGGCGGTTTCCATGACCGTCATCCCCAGGGTGGGGTAGTTCATGGCCAGCTCGTAGACGGCCTCCTGGTCCGAGTCCTTGGAGGCCAGGCGCAACGCCAGTTCCTGCAGCACCGGCTGGTGGCCAATGACCAGCAGCGTGGAGACCGTATCGGGGGTTTCGTTGATGATCGAGCACAGCCCGGAGGTGCCCGCGGAGTAGATGCGCGAGTCAATGTAGGGGGTGGGCGCCTTCTCCCCCAGTTCGGAGAGCACCCAGGCACAGGTGGAGCGGGTGCGCAGCGCATCGGAGCACAGGATGTAGTCCGGGATGAGGTTATTCTCCACCAACCAGCGGCCCGCCGCCGGCGCCTCCCGGTCACCGCGGGCACCCAGCGGACGGTCGTGGTCCGCCACCCCGAGCGGATAGTCCGCCTTGCCGTGCCGCAGCAGGATCAGCCGCCGGGCCTGTGCAGTGTTCTTGCCTCCAGCATTCATGCCACCAGCTTACGGGGTCACCGTCCCGGGGCCGCTTAAACGCTGTGAGTATTGAGGTAGCTGGTCTGGGACTAGCTGGCAGGATAAGAACCAGCCGCCCCACCCCTGGAGGTGACTCATTAAACGCCTGACCGAAAGGTGTCATGCATCGGACCTGTCCATCCAAACGGGGTGGGTCGGCCGGGACCAATCCGGCCCACCACGGTAGCTTCATCAGAAGAATGTCCACCCCAGCTAGAGGGTGTGACCCATCACAGTGCTGTTCCGTAGTGACCCTTACCCGGACTGGTACCGGCCGTTCACGGCCGACCATGACCTCCAGGAAAGGAAAGTACGGTGACCGCACAACCTATCGTCGCTCATTGCCACCCATTTGTCGTGGGTGTCGACACTCACGCGCGTAAACATGTTTACGCCATCGTTGATTCCAGCAACGGCGCCCTTCTTGATACTCAGTCGTTTCCGGCAACCAGCGCTGGCATCAACCGAGCCATCAACTGGGTCGCACGACGCACCGAAGGCAACGCAGACACCCTCTGGGTCATTGAAGGCGCGGCCACCTACGGAGCGATCCTTGCCGGCACTGTCGCCGCCCACGGATTCCCCGTCACCGAGGCACCACGCATGGACAAGAAGCAGAACCATGGCGTGGGAAAAACTGATGCCTTAGATGCCCATCGAATGGCGATGGCTTCACTGCCGCTGCCTGTAGACACGTTGCGCCATCCACGGCTGAACGAGGGAATCCGGCAAGGACTGCGCATCCTCGTCACGGCACGCAGCTCGATGACGAAGGACCGCACCCGGTCCGTGAATGCTTTGAATGCCTTGGTGCGCAGCAACGATCTGGGGGTCGACGCCCGTAAGAAGCTGAACGGTAGCCAGATCGCTGAGGTCAGCCGGTGGCGGGAACGAGAAGAAGAACTGTCGCTAAGGATTGCACGATCTGAAGCGGTACGGCTGGCCAAACATATTCTGGACTTGGATCAGCAGCTGGCGGTAAATGAGCAGCAGCTGAACGAGCTGGTCAAAGCCAGCGAAGCGGCACCCTTATTGGCTGAGACCGGCTTCAAGGCAATCACGGCAGCGAAGTGCTTCGTCGCGTGGTCCCATGAAGGGCGAGTGCGCAATGAAGCGGCATTTGCCTGCCTGGCTGGCGTGAATCCAATTCCTGCGTCGTCGGGGAACACGACCCGGCACCGGCTTAATCGTGGCGGTGATCGGTCATTGAATGCTGCCCTGCACTTGGCAGCGGTCACGCGTATGACGCATGACAAAGAGACGCGAGTCTACGTTGAGAAGCGTCGAGCTGAGGGGAAAACTGATCGCGAGATCCGCCGATGCATCAAACGCTATCTGGTCCGTCGCATCTTCAAGATTTTCAGTGCTTCAGCAATGGTTGAAGAGGTTCCGGCTGCGGCTTGACAGACATAGAAGAGTCCGAACGGGCGGGCGTACCTCCATGCCAGGAGCGCGCCCGCCCGTTGGAAGGTGTGGCCGTTCTGCGACCAGCTGCTGCTAGATCGAGTATTCCGGGGCGGCCCAGACGACGACCTCGGGGTGTTCGTAGAAGCGGTAGCCCTGTCCGCGCACGGTGCGCACGGTGTTGGCCAGGCGGCCCAGCTTCGAGCGCAGGCGGCGGATGTGCACGTCGATGGTGCGCTCGTTGGGCACCTCTTCGGCGTTGCGCCACAGGTTTTCCAGCAGTTCCTCACGGCCCACGGTGCGGGTGCCGTTTTCGACCAGGAAGTTCAGCAGCTCGAACTCCTTGAAGGTCAGGTTCAGGGTCTCCCCGTCCAGGTACACCTCGCGGCGGGACAGGTCGATCAGCACGCCGGAGGGCCTTGGGGTGCTGGGACGGTTCTCGGTGCGGGCGCGGCGGTTGACCGTCGGGTCCCCCAGTGCCTGGCGGACCACGTCAATGGCTTCGCCCTGCGCGGTGGCCGGTGCCAGGGCGACCGCGGCGTGGGTCTGCGCCTGAGGGGACAGGGTGGCCAGGAACGCGCGCACCTGGGTGGCCAGCTTGCCCAGCGAGGTGCCGTTGGCCTGCGCGGTGGCCTCATCGAGTCCCACGTACAGGACGAACCCGCGGGCTGTGGTGTCCGCGCTGCCCGAGCCGGCGCCGGTGGCCTGGACCGGGGCTGCGGTCTGATGGCGTGAAATATCGCGCGGCTCATGGTTGGTGGATACGGCGCGCAGTGGGCGGTAGCCTGCCGGGGCATAGCCGCCAGCTGTCGAACGCTGTGCTGCAGCAGCACGGTTCTGCGCGTTGCGAATTGAAACGTGTACGTATCCGGATCCAGCCGTCATGTTTTTCCTCTAACTATGCGAAGGCCAAGTGATTTGGCGCTGATGCTTCTTGTTTGCTTGTTGCTTGCGCCGCGGGCGTCCTTCTCTACACCCACGACAGTTGGTTTCCCGCCAGCGGCTGGATCGCGACGAAAACTAGGTTTCCGCTGCGAGCTGACCGCTGACGCAAAGCATTCGAGAACAGCACTGGGGACCGGACCACGGGAACCGTGACCTGCCTGTTTTGCTGTTCTGCGCCTGACTCACCCCTCCAGTTTCCCCGTAACAATTGGAACTTGCAAGTAACAATCAACCCCCATGTCCACGATGCGAGACAAAAGCATCCATTTGTGACCTTTACCACTTTGAACAAATGTTTCCGTCAAACGTTTAACTAGCCACGCATTGCACAATGATACGTCCAGAATCGATCAATCTGACTACCCTATACATTGCCATGAATAAGCATTCAGCGCTGGACGCTGTTCACGATGCAAACATTCGCCCAGAGCTGCTCTTGACCAAATATTCGGCTATCTGCAAGGCTTCGCGCCGCATAAAATCGGGCTTGGGGGCACAGCAAGCACACAGGTAAAACACAAAGTCAGCCCAATGGCATGGGGGAAGGTAAGACCATGAACGATTCGCGTTTCTCTCCTTCACAGCTCCCACGGCTCACCCACCCGGACGGCACCGCCATCAAGGTCCTGGTGGTCGACGACGAACCGTCACTGGCCGAGTTGGTGTCCATGGGCACCCGGATGCTCGGCTGGGAATCGGCGATCGCGCACGACGGGCCCGAAGCGGTGGCCACCGCCCGCAACTTCGCCCCGGATGTCCTGGTCCTGGACTGGATGCTGCCCGGCTTCGACGGGCCCGAGGTGCTGCGCAAGGTGCGCACCTACTTCCCGGAGGTCCCGGTGCTGTTCCTGACCGCCAAGGACGCGGTGGAGGACCGCATCGAGGGGCTGGGGGCCGGGGCCGATGACTACGTGGCTAAGCCCTTCAGCCTCGAGGAGGTGCTCATCCGGCTGCACCGGCTGGTCGAACGCTCCGGAGCCACCAGCGCGGACGCCTCCGAACTGGTGGTGGGCGATCTGGTATTGAACCTGGATTCGCACGACGTATCCCGTGCCGGGCGGGCCATCTCGCTGACCGCCACCGAATTCGACCTGCTCTCCTACCTGATGAACAACGCCCGCCGGGTGGTGTCCAAGTCGCAGATCCTGGACAACGTCTGGCACTACGACTTTGATGGCCAGGCGAACATCGTCGAACTGTACATCTCCTACCTGCGCAAGAAGATTGACGTGGACGCCGAACCGATGATCCACACGGTGCGCGGCGTGGGATATGTCCTGAAGCCGGCGGCATGAGCCTGTTCTCCCCCGCCACCAAGCACACCCCCTACAACCTGCAGCGCCGCCTGCTGGTGATCCTGCTCGGCGCCCTGACGATGGTGTGTGTGCTCATTGGCCTGCTCTACAACGCCGGCATGCGCCAGACCCTGATGGCGCAGCTGAATGAGCAGCTCTCCCAGGCGGCGAACCGTGCCGCCACCTACTCCACCCCGAAGAACTCCCCCGATGACCTGTTCGCGCCCGGGCAGGCCTCGGGCACCTTGAACGTGCGCTTCGTGGACGGCAAGCTGACCTTCGGGGCCTGGCTGGATGAACGCACCGGTGAACGCATCACGATCACCGACGCGGACATCGACCCGCTGCTGTCCCTGGAGGTCAACTCCCGCCCGGTGATCCGCAAGCTCTCGATCGGGGACTATGTGCTGGTCGCCCGCCCGGACCAGGGCTCCGGAGGCATCCTGATCACCGGGCTGCCCACCGAGCCCACCGAATACGCGTTGCGGGAGATGGCCTGGTTGACCCTGGTGATCAGCGTGCTGACCGTGATCAGCACCGGCCTGGCCGGCACCTGGGCCATTGGCCGGTCCTTCAACCCGCTCAAACGCGTGGCCGCGGTGGCTTCCTCCGTGGCGCACACCGACCTGGAATCGGGCAAGGTGGAGCTGACCCAGCGGGTCTCCCCGCACGATGCGATCCCGGGCACCGAAGTGGGCAACGTGGGCCAGGCGCTGAACGCGCTGATCGACAATGTGGACAGCGCGCTGAAGGTGCGTGAGCGTTCCCAGGGGCAGATGCGCCAATTCGTGGCCGATGCCTCCCATGAGCTGCGTACCCCGCTATCGGCGATCCGCGGCTACACCGAGCTGCTGGCCGCCACCGAGCACTTCTCCGATGACGGGCGGCGCGCGGTCGATCGGGTGCTGGAGCAAAGTTCACGCATGAGCGCCCTGGTGGAGCAGTTGCTGCTGCTGGCCCGGCTGGAGGAGGAAACCTCCTACAAGCTCTCCCGGGCGAACCTGGTGGACCTGGCCCGGGAAATCACCGACGACTTCATGGTCACCGCCCCGGATCACCGGTGGACGTTCATCGCCACCCAGGACGAGGTGGCGATCAATTGCGACTCCTCGGCGCTGCGCCGGGTCATCACCAACCTGCTGGGCAATGCACGCAAGCACACCAGCGTGGGCAACTCCGTGACGGTCAGCGTGCTGGCCGATGCGGACGTGGGACAGGCGGTGCTGCGGGTGCAGGACACCGGCGAGGGCATTGACCCCGAGTTCCTGCCGCATGTCTTTGAACGCTTCACCCGGGCCAACGCTGCCCGTTCGGGTTCCGACGGCACCACCGGCCTGGGCCTGCCCATCGCCAAGAGCATCGTGCAGGCGCACCGCGGCACCATCACGGTCACTTCCCAGCCCGGGGACACCGTTTTTGAGGTGCGGCTGCCGCTGGCCGATACGCAAACGCCGCCTGCGGCAAAAACCGAGGCGGCGTAGGGGCCAGAAGGCCTAGTGCATGGGCGGGGTCACGCCGTACAGGCGGTCCCCGGCATCCCCCAGCCCGGGAATGATGTAGGCCTTCTCATCCAGGCGCTCGTCCAGGGCGGCCAGCACCAGGTGGACCCGCTCGTCCTCGCCGTGGATCTCGCGCAGGCGCTCGATCCCCTCCGGGGCGGCGATCAGGCAGATGCAGGTGACCGAGGCGGCCCCGCGCTCGAAAATGAACTTGATGGCTTCGGCAAGGGTTCCGCCGGTGGCCAGCATCGGATCCAGCACGAAGACCTGGCGTCCCTGCAGGTCGTTCGGGACCCGGTCGGCGTAGGTGATGATGTCCAGGGTCTCGTCATTGCGGGCCATGCCCAGGAACCCGACCTCGGCCGTGGGCACCAGGCGGGTCATCCCCTCCAGCATGCCCAGCCCGGCGCGCAGGATCGGCACCACCAGCGGGGTGGGCTTTGCGAAGGCAATTCCGGTGGTCGTGGCCACCGGGGTCACGACCTCGACCTCTTCGGTCTTCACCTCGCGGGTCGCCTCGTAGGCCAGCAGCGTGACCAGTTCCTCCGTCAGCTGCCGAAAGGTCGGCGAAGCCGTGTTCTTGTCTCGCAGGACCGAAACCTTGTGTGCCACCAGCGGGTGGTCAACTACCTGTACGCGCATAGGCAAAAATCTACCAGCCGCCCACCTGCCCCGACGAGCCCCTTACCCGAGATTCGGGCACTGAATCCGGCCAATGTGCCCAACCGAACAAGCCCGGGAGGTTTTGGGAAGCTCCGGGCACCGTTGTCACCCCAGCTCGCGCACGCCGGTGGCACTGCGCAACGTAAAGTGGGTGACACTATGGTGCAAGAACACGAGAAGTGGATGCGGCTGGCACTGGATGAGGCCCGGGCCGCGCTGGCCACCGATGATGTGCCCATCGGTGCCGTCATTCTCTCCCCCGACCGGCAGGTGCTGGCCTCCGGGCGCAATGAGCGCGAGGCCGGCGGAGATCCGACCGCACATGCCGAGGTGGTGGCCATCCGCAATGCCGTTCGCGCCCTGCAGGCCCGCGGCACGGATGATGGCTGGCGGCTGGAGGACTGCACCTTGGTTGTCACCCTGGAGCCCTGCGCGATGTGCGCCGGCGCCATTGTCCTTTCCCGCATCCCAAAGCTGGTGTTCGGAGCCTGGGATGAGAAGGCCGGAGCCTGTGGTTCGGTATTCGATATTGTGCGCGAACCCCGGCTGAACCACTGGGTCGAGGTGTACCCCAGGGTTTTGGAAGCTGAATGCGCTCAACTGCTGCTGGATTTCTTCCGCGCCAAGCGCCGCTAGAACCTTGCCGGCGCAAACAGTTACGGCTGACCCACACGGATAGCCGCCATGTGGTTCTGGCCACTTCGCCATCCAATCGGCCCTCGTTGTTTTGGTTTTCAGCTTTCCTTCGTTGTAGAGTTATCAGGTCTGGTGACGTGTCCGAGCGGCCGAAGGTGCAACACTCGAAATGTTGTGTACGGTAACCCCGTACCGTGGGTTCAAATCCCACCGTCACCGCCAAGGAAAAGATCTTGAAATTCCTAGTCAAACAGGAGTTTCAAGGTCTTTTTTGTTTTCTCACGCCTGATTTGGGCACGTTTTGGGCACATCCATTTGTGACACGGCATGATTCAGAGCGACCGCTACGCCGTCTAAATCGTCACCGAACAGTTCGGCGTAGACGTCCAAGGTCATCGAGGCCGAGCTGTGCCCAAGCATTCTTTGAACCGCCTTCACGTTCGCCCCGGCGCTGACCGCGAAGCTTGCAGCCTTGTGGCGCAAGTCGTGAGATGTAACTCTAGGAATCCCGGCACGCTGAACCGCTTTCAGGAACCAGCTACCCCGACCACTGCCACCGCTGATAGCCCGCAGGTAAGAGCCGTCTTCATTCGGGAAAACCAAATCTTCACGATGCTTGTCTTTGCACGCTTCACCGATTGCCGGAGCAAGGAACTCAGGAAACGGAACTGACCGGCGCTCATGACTTTTCGGCGTGCCCACCCTGATTTTCCCGCCGACGTCAACGGCGTTTTGATTGACTTTCAGCCTTCGCCGAATCATATCTACATCTTGCACGTGCAGCCCGGTAACTTCGCCCCAGCGCAAACCACAGTATGCAAGCACGCGGATTAGTGCTGGATACTTTGAGCTATCGGCCAAGTCTCGGACTTGCTCATGGCTCAAGAACACATGCTCTTTCTTCGACTTGCGGCCGAATCAATCGCATTCAACGAAAACCTGGTAACCGTCATTCATACCGGCTCGCACACTTTCAACGTGCCAATTCTGAAGGAAGACGCGGGTGCTGCATGGGTTGCCGAAGGTGACGAGATTAGCCCCGATGACCCGGTACTCGCCGAGCTGGTCATCACGCCGAGCAAGGCGGCAGGGCTCACCATCATTTCCCGCGAAATCGCCAACGACTCGGCCCCTGAAGCCCAGGAGCTCGTCGGCCAGGGGCTCGCCCGCTCCATCGTGGCGCAGGTAGACACCGCGTTCCTGGGCAACCTCGCCACACCGGCCCAGTCTGGCCTCGGCGCGCTGCCCTCGGCCGATACCGACACCTGGAAGAATCACGCCACGGTAGACACCGCTGGCGCGATTACCAACCTTGACCCGTTCGCCGAAGCTGTCGCCACTTGCGAAACCGCAGGGGCAACATTACCGGTTGGCTCATGCACCCGAGCGACGCCCTGGCAATCTCGAAGCTGAAGGACTCGACCAACTCGAACAAGTCGCTGCTGGAGAACCCCCGTGTGATCCTCGGCCGCCCGGTTATCGTGAGCGCCAAGGCAACCGCTGGCGTGCTGTGGGTCATTGACAAGGCCGCAGTGATCACCGTCCTTCGCGAAGATACCGAGCTGGCGGTTTCTGACGCGCCATTCTTCACCAGCGACCGTATCGCCCTCCGCGCAACTACCCGCTTAGGCCTCGGCTTCGCAATCCCTAACCGACTCGTCAAGATTTACGACGTGACGCCGGGCGTGTAAGCAGCTCGGTAACGAAGCGGGGTAACCACCACAGGTTGCCCCGCTTCAGTTCGTTAGGAGAACAATGGACTTCACCAAAACAGCCAATCCAAGCGCCGAGCTCGACTTCACCAAACCGGCCGCCCGACGCACCCAGCCCGAAGCCGAAGAGCAACGAGACTTCAGCCAGCCAGCCAACCTCAACGCCGAGCCAACACCTGAAGCCGAAGACGAAGAGCGACCAAAGCGCAAACGGCGCAAACGGCAACGCAACACCGAGCCACCGCCCACCAGCCATATCCGCACAATCAACACCGCCGAATGGAAACAACAGCAAGCCGACAGGTTCAAACGCGCCTACCTCGGCGGCTGGGGATAGCAGCGCCCCGGAACACCCAGGGGGGTAGGGGTTCGATAGGGGGTTAATTGCCGCCCCTCCGGCATTGCTGAAATATCCCCCCGTGAGTTTTCCCATGTCAGAAACACTATTGAAAAATTGGCTTCATCGCCGTTTTACCCCTCTTGGCCGGGGCGCTGCGAGCCGTTTTGCGGGCTTAGTTTCACCTCAGCGTAGCAATGCCTAGCTGGGGGCGCGATAGCCTCTCAGTGGTTAACTCCGCCCCTTGCTACCGGCCGTGGGAGTGGCTAAGCGAAACGCATCGTGTGACCTGCGACAAGTGAGGCGCACCGTCTTTCCTGCGCTGTATCGTGAAACAGATTGGATTCAAAGCGACTTAGAATCACGATATGCCTCTAGCTGAAACACTCACTTGCACTACCATCCTGGAACCGCCCAACTATGTGCAATTTATGCAGGGTTGGGTTACGTCTGTTGATTGTGACCTGCTTAGCAATTCCCACTGGAAGTTTGGCTGGGAAGGAATGGCAGCGGTAGGCACTTTGCTGGCCGTTTGCCTGTCCTGGTATTTCAGTTGGCAAGCGCGAAAGGATGCACAGAAGGAGACCCTGCGCGCTGACGCTCGCCAGGCCGAACTTCGAGAGTTACAAGATCAAGTTGAAAAGCGCGAAATGCAGCGCGAATTACGGGAACAGCAAAACGCGGAATTCGAGCAACGAAGACATGCCGAACAAGTAGCCGCATGGCTTACCCCGGCGGGGCCCTTCTACGAAGAATCCTTTATCGCGGTTGCCAACCACTCCCAATTTCCAATCTGGAGCGTTGTCCTCAACCACGACTCTTTCGGGGCGAGTAAGACGGTTATCTATCCAACCATTTCGGCCGGATCAATAAACAGGATAGAAATCGGAGACTGGGCCAGCACCAATTACGATGTCAACACTGACTTACTGCTCGCTCAGACAGTTAGTGTCACCTTCGTAGACATCAACGGTCGAACATGGCAAAGACCGGCTGGCGACGTTCCGCTTCTTCGTGAGATAACGAATGAATCTAGGACTTCCGGACAACCCAACCAATAGCTTAGAACCAACCTAGGCAGTTGTGCGCGTGGGTACCAGGAACGGCTTTCAGCCAAAAAGAATCCCCGGCGCTAACCCATAACACCGGGGATTCCAACGCCCGCAGAAGCGGGGCAGAAAGAAGCAATCTCAGCTTACCGTCTTCCGGGGTGGGTTAACAGCGGCGGGTGGGCGAAGCGAGATGACTCTATTTCTGGGCACATTTTGGGCACACTCTTTGAAAATTCGATGTGATTCTAGGTTAATTTCAGTGACTAAAACCCTTGTGATTCCGGGATTTTTGCATCACGTCACTCGTTGCTAAAGGGGCTCTTCGCAATCGAGGGTGTAGGGCAGCATTGCCGTTGATCTGATTTCTGGGCGTGTCGCAGGGCAGTAAAAAGTCGAGGTCTTCACAAGAATGGAAGTTCCTACACAACCTTCTTGAAAGACC